>DATLFN010000037.1 GCA_035540975.1 Acidimicrobiales bacterium | reverse complement strand
CGGCCCCCCCCGCCGACGGGCTGGACCCCCGGCTCAGCTTCGACGCCTTCGTGGTCGGCAGCTCGAACCGCCTGGCCCACAACGCGGCCCTGGGCGTCGCCGAGAGCACGGTGTGCCCGTACAACCCGCTGTTCATCTACGGCGACTCGGGCAACGGGAAGACGCACCTGCTCCAGGCCATCGCCCTGCACGTCCGCCGCCACGCCCCCGACGACGACGTGCGCTACGTCACCTGCGAACGCTTCACCAGCGAGCTCATCGCCGGCATCCAGGCCAGCCCCACCGGCGGTTTCACCAGCAGCTACCGGACCTGCTCGTTCCTGCTCGTCGACGACCTCCAGTTCCTGGAGGGCAAGGTGGAGACTCAGCAGGAGTTCTTCCACACCTTCAACGAGGTGACGGCGGCGGGAGGGCGGGTGGTGCTGAGCGCCGACTGCCACCCCGGCGCCATCCCGACGCTGTCGGACCGCCTGCGCAGCCGCTTCGCCAGCGGCCTGGTCGCCGACCTCGGCGCGCCGGAGTTCGAGACCCGGGTGGCGATCCTGGCCCGCAAGGCGGAGGCCCGGGGCGCCCGGGTGAGCGCCGACGTCCTGGCGGCCATCGCCGCGTCGGTCACCCGCAGCGTCCGCGAGCTGGAGGGAGCCCTCACCCGGGTCCTGGCCGACGCCGCCCTGGACGGCCGGCCCGTCACCCTGGACGGAGCCCGGGAGTCGCTCCCCTCGTTCCTGGGCAGCGCCGGCCAGACGCTCACCTGCGCCCGCATCATCGGCGAGGCAGCCGAGGTGTTCGGCGTCGGCGTGGACGAGCTGTGCGGCTACAGCCGCACCCGGGCGCTCGTGCAGGCCCGCCAGTCCGCCATGTACGTGTGCCGCTCGCTCACCGAGGAGAGCCTGCCCGCCATCGGCCGGGCCTTCGGCCAGCGCGACCACACCACCGTGCTCCACGCCGTGCGCAAGATCGAGCAGCTCATGACCGAGCGGGCGGCGGTGTACACAAAGGTCGTGGAGCTCACCAACCGGCTCGCCGGCCTCGGCGGGTGCGACGGGAGGCGCCCCGGGTAGGGTCCGTGCCATGGCGTCCCAGGCCACCTTCGCCGACTCGGCGATGGAGCACATGTCGGCGCTCTACAGCGCGGCGCTGCGGATGACGCGCAACCCGGCGGACGCCGAGGACCTCCTCCAGGAGACGTACCTCAAGGCCTACCGGTCCTACGGGACGTTCCAGGAGGGCACCAACCTCAAGGCGTGGCTGTACCGGATCCTGACCAACACCTACATCAACGCCTACCGGGCCAAGAAGCGCCGGCCCGAGCAGACCGACGTGGAGGACGTGGAGGACCTGTACCTGTACCACCGCCTCGGGGGGCTGGAGGCGGCGGCCGCCGGCCGCAGCGCCGAGGAGGAGGTGCTAGAGCGGTTCACCGACGACGACGTGAAGTCGGCGCTCGAGAGCCTCCCCGACAACTTCAGGATGGCCGTCCTCCTCGCCGACGTGGAGGGCTTCTCCTACAAGGAGATCGCCGAGATCATGGATGTCCCGATCGGAACCGTCATGAGCCGACTCCACCGGGGAAGAAGGGCGCTGCAGAAGGCGTTGCACGACTTCGGAATGAGTCACGGTCTCGTGGGGACAGCGGACTGATGCACGAGCACGCGGACTGTACCGACGCCGTCGAGCGGCTGTACCACTACCTCGACGGGGAGCTCGACGAGGCCCGCATGGCGATGGTCCGCCAGCACCTGGACGCCTGTCTCCCGTGCCTGGAGGCGTTCGACTTCGAGGCCGAGCTGCGCCAGGTGGTGGCCCGCAAGTGCCGGGAGTCGGTGCCCGAGCAGCTCCGCGTCCGCATCACCCTCGCCCTCCAGGCCGAGTACGGCTCCGGAGAAGGGTTCGGAAGGGGAATGCCGCCGTTCCGGTAGCGGTTGATGACGGCGTTATGGCAAGTGAGCGTGCGGTACAAGGAACCCCCTTCAGCGGCAGCGACCGGCCGTCCAAGTCGTTCGGGCGGGGCAGGGTCTGCAAGGAGCCCGGCTGCGAGACCCGGCTGTCGATGTACAACAGCGGGAAGTTCTGCTACGAGCACGAGCCCATGACGGTCCCCCGGACCCGCGGCAGGAAGATCGTCGCCTGACCGCCGACGGACGGGCGGGGGCGATCCGACGAACGGGCGGCCCCGGGCCTACCATCGGCCCATGCACGCCGCTCTCCTGGCCGCCAAGGTCTGGCACTACTGGATCGGGATCGCCATCCTCCTGCCCGCGCTGCTGGCGGTTGTCGGCCTGGTCGTCGGGTATCTCGTCAAGGTGACCGCCCACAAGTACCCGCGCCAGTAGCCGATGCCGTCCGCCGAGGCGATCTCGTGGGAACTGGCGGAGAAGGTCGCCATCCGGGTCGCCGGCGACGAGCCCCTGGCCCGCTCGTACCATTACGCCTCCCTCCAGCCCGACTTCGTCGAGCTGACCGCCCAGGCCGAGGGGCTGGTCGAGGCGGCCACCGGCCTGCGCTCGGCCGCCGGGCCGGCCCGGGCCCGGGTCACCGACCGGGCCGGGTGGGTGTCGGCGAACATCGCCTCGTTCCAGCGGCTGCTCCGGCCCCTCACCGACAAGGTGGGGCCGCGCCTGGCGTCGAGCCCCATGGCGCCGGTCAGCCGGGCCGTCACCGGGGCCCAGCTGGGGACCCTCCTCGGGTGGATGGCCAGCCGGGTGCTCGGCCAGTACGACCTCCTGCTCATCGAGGAGGAGCGGCCCGAGGACCAGGACATCGTCTACTTCGTGGGGCCCAACATCATCGGGCTGGAGAAGCGGTTCGGCTTCCCGCCCCGTGAGTTCCGGCTGTGGCTGGCGCTCCACGAGGTCACCCACCGGCTCCAGTTCACCGGCGTCCCGTGGATGCGCCCCCACTTCCTGTCGCTCGTCGAGGGCTGCTTCGAGAACGTCGATCCCGACCCCAAGCGGTTCCTGGAGGCGCTCAAGCGGGCGGTGGACGAGGTCCGGGCCGGTCGCAGTCCGCTGGCCGACGGCGGCCTGGTCGCCCTCCTGGCCGGGCCCGAGCAGAAGGCCATGCTGGACCAGGTGGCCGGCCTCATGAGCCTGCTCGAGGGCCACGGCGACGTCACCATGGACCGGGCCGGTGCCGATCTGGTGCCGAGCGCCGACCGGTTCGGCCGGGTGCTGCGCCAGCGGCGGGCCGAGGCCAAAGGGGCGTCCAGGCTGCTGCGCCAGCTGGTGGGCCTGGAGGCCAAGCTGAAGCAGTACGAGCAGGGCGAGCGCTTCATCGAG
>DATLFN010000036.1 GCA_035540975.1 Acidimicrobiales bacterium | reverse complement strand
GCCACCACGGCACCGTCGTTCCACGCCGCGACCAGGGCGTGCCACAGGGCCGAGCTCTTGAGCACCGACCGCAGGTGCAGCGGCGAGCCTCCGCCGAGGTAGACGAAGCGGGCCTCCCGGACGGCGGCCACGTTGGCCTCGTCCTCGGCGTCGGGGCGGCGCAGGACGGGCAGGCCGCGGACCTTGGCCCCCAGCCCCTCGAACCACCGGGCGGCCGTCTCCACCGCCCGCTCGGGGTGCTCGTAGGCGGCCGCCGTGGGCAGCACGACCACCTCGTGGCCGCCGCTGGCCTCGAGCAACGAGGCGTCGAACGCGCAGCCTTCGCGCCATTCGCCGCCGCCGACGAGGGCGAGGGGACCGGGCGTCGTCACCCGGACAACGTACTTCCGGCCGCGGCGCGCGGGACCAATGGAGCGGCGGAGCCGCGACCGCTACCGTGTTCGCCAGAAGACGGGCGTCTGGCGCTTGAGAAGGGTGCGGTTCTGGCCGATGCAGAAGCCGATGGTCGATCGCCGCGCCCTCCCGGGGCTCGTGGCCGGTCTCGCCGGGCTGGCGTCCGGCGTGGGCGCCCTCGTGCTCCAGGTCCCCGAGCTGGCCGTGGCGTCCGCCGGGTGCTCGCTGCTCGCCGGCGCCTCCGCCGTCCACCAGGTCCGTTCGCTGCGTGAAGCGGAGCGGGACGCCGCCGGCAGCGAGGCGCTGGCCCGCCTGCTCGACCTGCCCCGGGGGGCGCGGGGCCAGCCCCGTGAGCTGCTCGACCCCGAGACCGGGCTCCCCGACACCCCGTTCTTCAACCTGGCGCTGGAAGGCCGCGTGGCCGCCGCCCGCCGCCACCTGTGGCCGGTGACCGTGCTGCTCCTCGAGGTCGGCCTGGCCGACGACTGCAAGGCGGGGCGGGCCCGGTCCGAGGCCGTGGCCGGCTTCGCCGACCTGCTGCGGGCCACGCTCCGCGAGGCCGACATCGTGTGCCGTACCGGTGGCGTGCGCTTCTCGATCCTGCTGGACGACACCGGCGAGGAGGGCGGCGTGTGGACGGCCGAGCGCATCCAGGTCGCCGCCTCCCACGACATCTCCAAGGTGCGCCGCATGGCCGCCGGAGTGGCCACCTACCCGACCCACGGCCTGGAGGCGGGCGAGGTGCTCACCCGGGCGGAGGCCGCCCTGGCCCGGGCGTGTGCCAGTCCCGCCGGCCGGGGCCTCGGACACGTCGAGGTCGCCCTCCCCGACTTCGCCTGAGCCGGTCGGCGAGCGCCGCACGGCGACGCGCCACACGCGCGAGGTCGAGGTGGACCAGCGGGGACGGCCGGGGCGAGGCGCCCTCGTCGCCTGCGACTGATCGGGAGCTGCCGGCGCGCCTACGTGGCCCGGCCCGGTGGCGGTCGGCGCTCGCCCGCCCGGGCGGGCGCCCACCACCGCCCCGAGAAGCGCCACCCGGCGCTCGGGCCCCGTCGGGGCCGGGCCGGCGGCGGCGTGGGCGCGGGCGCCGGCGCCGGCCACGCCAGCGTCACGGCCGCCACGATGGCGGCCAGCTCCTCGGGCGTCGGCTCACAGGGGGACGTTGCCATGCTTGCGCCGGGGTTGCTCCTCGCGCTTGGTGCGGAGCATGGCCAGGCTGCGCACCAGCACCGCCCGGGTGTCGGCCGGGTCGATCACGTCGTCCACGTACCCGCGCTCGGCGGCGATGTAGGGGTTGACGTAGCGCTCGGTGTACTCGGCCACCAGCTCGCGCTTGCGGGCGTCCCGGTCCTCCGCCTCCGCCAGCTCCCGGCGGTAGACGATCTCGACCGCCCCGTCGGGCCCCATCACCGCGAACTCGGCGGAGGGCCACGCGTACGCCAGGTCGCACCCGATCGACTTGGAGTTCATCACCACGTAGGCGCCCCCGTACGCCTTGCGGGTGACGACGGTGACCCGGGGCACGGTGGCCTCGCAGAAGGCGTAGAGCAGCTTGGCGCCGTGGCGGATGATGCCGCCGTACTCCTGGTCGGTCCCGGGCAGGAACCCGGGCACGTCGACGAAGGTGACCAGCGGGACGTTGAAGGCGTCGCACGTGCGCACGAAGCGGGCCGCCTTCTCGGACGACTCGATGTCGAGCGCCCCGGCCAGGACGCGGGGCTGGTTGCCCACCACGCCCACCGGGTGGCCGTCGACCCGGGCGAAGCCGCACACCATGTTGGGGGCCCAGTGCGGGAAGTACTCCAGCAGTTCGCCGTCGTCCACCACGGCGGCCACGACCTCCTTCATGTCGTAGGGCCGCGTGGGGCTGGTGGGCACGATGTCGGCCAGCTCGGGCGTCGCCCGGGCGGGCTCGTCGGCGGGCTCGACGGAGGGCGGCTCCTCCAGGTTGTTCGACGGCAGGAAGGACAGGAGGTGGCGCACCGAGTCGAGGCACGCCTTCTCGTCGGTGGCGACGAACGTGCACACGCCCGACTTGGTGGCATGGGTCATGGCCCCGCCCAGCTCCTCGATGCTCACGTCCTCGCCCGTCACCGCCCGGACGACGTCGGGGCCGGTGATGAACATGTGGGAGCTCTCCCGGACCATGAACACGAAGTCGGTCATCGCCGGGCTGTAGACGGCGCCGCCCGCGCAGGGCCCCAGCACCACGCTGATCTGGGGGACCACACCGGAGAGGGCGACGTTGCGGGCGAAGATCTTGCCGTACATGTCCAGGGCGACCACGCCCTCCTGGATGCGGGCGCCGGCGCCGTCGTTGAGGCCGATCACGGGGACGCCGACGGCGGCGGCCAGGTCCATGACCTTGTGGACCTTCTCGCCGAACACCTCGCCCAGCGACCCGCCGAACACGGTGAAGTCCTGGCTGAACACGCACACGCGCCGGCCGTCGACGGTGCCGAAGCCGGTGATGACGCCGTCGGTGTACGGGCGGTTGTCGTCCAGCCCCATGCCCGACGCACGGTGGCGCGCCAGCATGTCCATCTCCTGGAACGAGCCCTTGTCGAGCAGGTACTCGACCCGCTCACGGGCGGTCATCTTCCCCCGGGCGTGCTGGCGCTCCACCGCCCGTTCGGAGCCGGCGTGGAGGGCCTCCTTCTTGCGCCTGGCCAGCTCGTCGATGCGATCGTCCACCGGGGGGAAGGCTACCGGCGACCCGGAGGCGGCGATGGGCGACACTGCCGGGCGTGCCGGTCGAGCCGCCTCCCCATCCGTGGGCGTTCCCGCCGCCGCGGCCGGGCGACGACCTGGTGGCGGTGGGCGCCGACCTGTCGCCCGCCACGCTGCTGGGCGCCTACCGGGCCGGGCTGTTCCCGATGCCCCTCGACGCCCCGGGCCCGGGCTGCCTCCTCGGGTGGTGGAGCCCCGAGGAGCGGGGCGTGCTGCCCCTCGACGGGCTGCGGGTGAGCCGCTCGCTGGCCCGTTCGTGCCGGCGCTTCCAGACCCGGGTCGACACGGCGTTCGCCGAGGTCGTCGAGGCGTGCGCCGACGCCCGCCGGCCCCAGGGGTGGATCACCGACGACATCCGCGACGCCTACGTCGAGCTCCACCGGCTGGGGTGGGCGCACAGCGTGGAGGCGTGGACGCCGGACGGTGAGCTGGCGGGCGGGCTGTACGGCGTCGCCGTCGGGGGCCTGTTCGCCGGCGAGTCCATGTTCCACCGACACACCGACGCGTCGAAGGTCGCCCTCGTGTCCCTCGTCGCGCTGCTCCGCCGGGGCGGCGCCTCGCTCCTCGACGTCCAGTGGCGGACCCCCCACCTGGCGTCGCTGGGTGTCGTGGCCATCCCTCGTGAGGAGTACCGCCGGCGCCTGGCCGAGGCGCTCGAGCGCCCTCTGCCGGCCGCCTTCGGCGGCCCCTGACCGTTCTCCGGACACCAGGAGCCGCCGAGCGGCGGTTTCCGTCCAGAGAACGCCTCAGGGAACGGCGCGGGCGGCGGCCAGGGCGCGGGCACGCGGCTCCAGCCCCGGCGCGTCGAGGTGCTCGCACACGGCGGTGAGCCCGTCGGTCGGGCCCGGCCAGCGCAGCTCGTCGACCGAGGCGAGCAACGACCGGTCCACCCGCAGCGTCGCCAGGTCGCGGAACAACAGGGCGCGGTCCCACTGCTGGGCCAGCGTGTTCGCCAGCGACCGGGCGCCCCGCACGTCCACGTCCCAGCGCTCGGCGATGCGGGGGACGTCCTCGAGGTGGCGGTAGCGCCCGAGCACGGCCGACGCCGCCTTGGCTCCCCAGCCCGGAAGCCCCGGGAACCCGTCCGCCGAGTCGCCCACCACGGCCAGCCAGTCGGGGATCGACACCGGGCCGACGCCGTAGCGGGCGACCACCGCCGCTTCGTCGGACACCACGCCCTTGCGCCGGTCGAGCTGCACCACCCGGTCGCCGACCACGCACTGGCCGAGGTCCTTGTCCGGCGTGCAGATCACGACCTGGGCGACCTCGGGGTCCTCGGCGCACACGACGGCGGCGGACGCCAGGGCGTCGTCCGCCTCGAGGTCGACCATCGCCCACACCCGGACGCCCATCGCCTCCAGCGCCTCCTCCAGGAGAGGGAACTGGGCCAGCAGGTCGGGGTCGACGCCCGAGCCGTCCTTGTAGCCCGGCCAGAGCTGGTTCCGGAACGACTCGATGACGTGGTCGGTCGCCACGCCCACGTGGGTGGCCCCGTCCTCCATGAGCGTGAGCACCGAGTGGAGGACGCCCCGGGTGGCGGCCGTGCGGGGTGACCGGGCGCGCACGTCGGGCGGCGTGCCGAAGTGGTGGCGGAACAGCTCGTAGGTGCCGTCGACGAGGTGGGCCCGGACGGTGTTCAAGGGCGTCGCCGCTCCTCCACCAGCTCGATGAGGGTGCCGAAGGCGCCCTTCGGGTGGAGGAAGGCGACGGTGGTGCCCCGGCTGCCCGTGCGTGGGTGCTCGTCCACCACCCGGGCGCCCTGCGCCCTCACCGCCTCCAGGGCCGCGCCGCAGTCGGCCACCCGGTACCCCACGTGGTGGACCCCCTCGCCGTGGCGGTCGAGGAAGCGGGCCACGGGCGAGGCCTCCCGCCACGGCGTGAGCAGCTGGACGTAGGAGCCCCCCACGGCCAGCAGCACCTCGTCGACGCCGTCGGCCTCGATCCGCTCCCGGTGGGCGACGCGCGCGCCGAACGTCCTCTGGTACCACCCGACGGCGGCGTCGAGGTCGCGGACGGCGATCCCGACGTGGTCGATCGCCGTGAGCAGCGGTTCGTCGCGAATCACCGGCGCACGCTAACGCCGGGCCGGAGCCGCCGCCCTCGCCGGCGCGTCACACGAGGCAGGAGGCGGTGTGCTGGTTGGAGTTGACGCTGAACCAGGCGCCCCGGGTGGCACGCACGACGAAGTAGTAGGTCGTCAGCGCCGAGAGCCCGGTGACCTGCTGGGTCAGGAGGGTCGTGGTGAGCGGCCCGAGGTTGTAGGGCCCTCCGTTGGTCGTGGACCACCTCACCTCGTAGCCCGTGGCCCACTCGCTGGGCGACGCCTCCCACGTCAGGGTGACGGTGCCGAGCAGGCAGCCGGCGGACGTCAGGTTGGTCGGCGGCTGGAGCGTCTCGGTCGTGACCGACCAGCCGCCCGACGCCGTGGCCGTGTCCACGAACGAGGCGAGGGCGAAGCGGGGCGCGACGGCCAGGACCGACGTCGCCACCACGGCCGTCACCACGGCGGCGGCGGTACGGCGCCGGCGCCGGTCGCCGCCGCGCTCACCCATCGTCCGGGCGCCGCCGGAGCGCCAGCATGGTCACCGCCGTCAGCAGGCAGCCGATGACGAACCCGCCGGGAGCGGTCGCCAGCCAGGCGGCGAACCGGCCCACCTCGGGGACCTGGCGTATGAGCCGGTCGGCCTCGACGACGCTGACCGGAGCGGGGTCGGCGTCCTCGTTGGCGTCCCCCTTGAGCGTCAGCTCGGCCGTCTCGCCACGGCGCTCCAGGCCCACCACCCGGTGGGTGACGCGGGTGTGATCGGGCCGCTCCACGGCGACGACGTCGCCCACCGCGATCTCGGCCGCCGCCACCCGCTGCACGAGCACCATGGAGCCGGTGGGGATGGTCGGCTCCATCGAGCCCGAGCGGACGACCAGCGGCCGCACCCCCGTGCGGGCGGCCACCACGGTGACGCCGGCCATGGCCAGGCCGAGCACGGCGGCCACCGTCAGGGCGATCTCCCCCAGGACGGCGGCGGTGCGCCGCCCGGCCCGGCCAAAGCCCGCCCGGGCCGCCGGGGTGGCGGCGGGCGGCGCCGGTGCGGTCGCCGGCCGGGGCGACTCGAAGACGCCCGGGACCTCGGCCACGGGAGCAACGTGAGGTGCAGGGACGGGCCCGGCGCGCCGGCCGGTGGGGAGGCGCGCCGCCCGGGGACCGGGACGGGACCGGGCGCGACGACCTCCCCGCCGGCGTGCGGCGGGGAGGATGTCGTCGTCGCTCCTGGTGTACACGGCGTCTCCTCCGGCGGCGTGCTCGAGGCCCTGCGCCGCCGCCGACCCCGTCGTCGGCGGCGGGAGCTGCGGGCCGGATCAGGCCTGGGTGGCGCTGAAGGTGAAGGTCGCCGTCGTCGTGGCGCCCTGGAAGGTGTCGTTCGCGGTGCTCGGGAGCTCCACCCGGAAGCAGGCCACCTCGCTGGCGCCGGCCGTCAGGGACCGGCTGGCGATGGCCCCCGCGCTGAGGGCACCCGAGGCGGTCATGGTGTCGAGCGACGCCGTGTATCCGACGCCGGCCGAATCGCACGTCGCCGCGTCGGCCACCTTCCTGATGCCGAGCGTCAGCTGGTCGCGCAGGCCCTTGCTGTCGGCGTTGGTGGCCGACGTCGCCATCGTGTAGGTGAAGCCGAGCGTGCCGGCGTTGGCGATGGTCAGGGGCGCGTACTTCACGTCGCCCGGCTTCATGTTCTCCATCTCGATCGAGGTGAACGCGTACGCGTCGTCCGTCTCGCCGCTGAGGAGCAGATCGACCGAGCCCGCCGTGAACGTCGAGGTCGCCGTTCCGGAGTCGGTGAAGGTCGCGAACGTGCCCGCCCACACCACCCCGGACAGCGCACCGAGGGAGAGGACGAGACGTACCTTCTTGCTGCGCATTGGATGAGGCCTCCTGTCACCCGACGACCTTGTCGTCGCCGCCGTGATCAGGTATCGACCGGCGGGTCCGGGAGCTCAGGGTGGTTTTCATACCGCCCGTTCCGGCTAAGCCTCGGGGACACGGACGGGCCAGGCCGCGATGGCGCCGTAGCATCGGTCGGTGCCCGGTTCGCTCATACTCGGTGGGGCAAGAACCCCCATCGGGAAGCTGGCGGGAGGCCTGAGCAGCCTCAGCGCCGTGGAGCTGGGCGGCATGGCCGTGTCCGCCGCCCTGGCGCGGGCCGGTGTGGACCCGGCCATCGTGGACTACGTGTTCCTGGGCCACGTGCTCCAGGCGGGCCAGGGACAGATCACCGCCCGCCAGGCGGCGGCGAGGGGCGGCGTCCCCATGACGACACCGGCCACGACCGTCAACAAGGTCTGCCTGTCCGGGCTCAACGCGATCTACCTGGCCGACCGGATGATCGCGGCCGGCGATGCCTCGATCGTGGTGGCGGGGGGCATGGAGTCGATGAGCGGAGCACCCCACCTCCTCCCCGGCGTCCGCTCCGGGTGGCGCCTGGGCGACGCCACGGCCGTCGACTCGATGCTCCACGACGGGCTGTTCTGCGCCTTCGACGAGTGCGCGATGGGCGCCGGCACCGAGCGGTACGCAGGGGATGCCGGGCTCTCCCGTGACCGCCAGGACGCCTTCGCAGCAGGCTCCCACGAGCGGGCCGCCAAGGCGACGGCCGCCGGGGTGCTGGCCGAGGAGATCGTGCCCGTGCCCGTGCCGCAGCGGCGGGGCGACCCCGTCGTGGTGGGCACCGACGAGGGCGTGCGGGCCGACACCACGTCGGAGAGCCTGGCCGGGCTGCGCCCCGCCTTCGCCGCCGACGGCACCATCACGGCCGGCAACGCCAGCCAGATCAGCGACGGGGCGGCCGCCGTGGTCCTCGCCTCCCGGGCCGCCGCCGACCGCCTGGGGCTGGCCGCGCTGGGCGAGGTCGTGTCCTACGGGCAGGTCGCGGGGCCGGATGCGTCGCTGCTGCACCAGCCCTCGCGGGCGGCCCTCCAGGCCCTCGGCAAGGCGGGACTGGACGTCGGCGACACCGACCTGTTCGAGATCAACGAGGCGTTCGCCGCCGTGGCGCTGGCGTCGATGGACGAGCTCGGGATCGACGACCGCGTCACCAACGTGAACGGCGGCGCCATCGCTCTCGGCCACCCGATCGGGATGAGCGGCACCCGCCTGGCGCTCACCCTCCTGCTCGAGCTGCGCCGGCGCGGCAGTGGCCTCGGCGTGGCCGCCCTGTGCGGCGGCGGCGGCCAGGGCGACGCCCTGGTGCTGCGCACGAGCGACCGCTGACCCCCGGCCCGGCGGCGCTCGGCCCCGGCCGACCAGGGCACGGCGGCGTCAGTCGTCGAAGGTGACCTTCACGGTGAAGCGGCCGAAGCCACCGTCCTGGCGGGCCACCATGCCGAACGCCGACAACGGCTCGAGGTTGGGCCTGACGTCCGCCTCGTAGTCGGCCCGGTCGTCGGGGTCGTCCAGGAGCAGTCGCTCGATCGTCTCCCGGATGGGGTCGATCATGGCCACCAGCTGCATCGTGGTGTTCTCGCCCGAACCGTCGGGCAGCGCGTCGCCGTAGGCGTCGCTGTCGGCCAGCTTGGCCCCGGCCCCGCCGGCCAGATCCTTGAGATAGTCGGGGTTCGTCGCCAGCACGAAGCGGTCGTCGAACAGGGCCATGGCCGGTTGCACCCGCTCGGTGAAGGGCTCGGGGACGACGTAGGCCGTCACGCCGTTCACGTCGAGCGTGTCCAGCTCGAAGCCCTGGTCGGAAAGGGCCTGGCGGATCTTGTCGACGGCCTGCTCGGCGCGGGCCTTGTCTGTGGGCTCCACGACCAGGGCGACGCTCGGGACCGTCTCGCCCTCCGGCACCGGCCCCACGGCCAGCACGAGCTCCCCGCCCATCCACGACAGGAGATCGTCCTGGAGGTCGAGCCCCGTCTGCTCCTCGATGTCGGCGAGGACGTCGGTGCCGAACCCGGCGATGGCCTCCAGCCCCTCGGTGGCGCCCCGGGCGACGTCGAAGAGCGTGAGGGCGGCGAGGGTGCCGGCGGGAAGGGAGCGGGTGAGCTCGGGCGTGGCCCCGTCCCCGCCCGCCTCGGAGGCGGCCACCGCCTGGAGGACGACCGCGGCGTCCTCGACGTGGACGTCGAGGGCCACGGTGGTGGCCTGGTCCACAAGCCTTTCGAGCGGGCCCAGGCCCCCGCCCCCGAACCCCTCGTCGAGGTCGCCCGCCAGGTCCAGGACCTTCTTGGTGTCGACCCAGGCGAGGATGAGCCGGTCGCCGGCCAGCTCGTCGACGACGCCGGTGAACGCCCTGGACGTGGCGAGGTCGCCGGAGTCCTTCTCCGCCTGGGCGGCGATCTGGTCGAGAGCCGCCTTCTCGCTCGCGTCATCGGCGTCCTCGGTGACGACCACGAAGTCGCCCAGCACCCGGTACGAGCCGGTGAAGTCCTCGTCCCGGGCCGCCTTGTCGAGCGCCGCCTTGGCCTTCTCCTCGTCGTCGCTCTCGATCATGGCGACGAACTGCGGGCCCTCCCCGTTCGCGGGAGGGAGGACCGCCAGCGCCACCTCGTTGCCCAACCAGGGCTCGACGTCCCGCTCGAAGTCGAGGCCGGTGTCCTCGATCAGCTCGGCGAGCAGACCGTCCCGGGCGTCCTCGAACTCGCCCTGGACCTCGTCGCGGGCGTCGGGGAAGCGGCGGGCGATGCTGAGCAGGTTGCGCTTCTGGTCGACCGAGGGGTCCAGGTTGACGCTGAGGAACGCCACCGCGTTTGCCGGGGTGATGCCGGCCGCCCGCTTGGTCTCGTCGGTCTTCCCGCCGCAGGCCGGCAACACGAGGAGCGCCGCTCCGAGGACGACCACGGTCACGAACCGCCTCATGCCCCACCTCCGTTCGGCCGCGGCGACGACGCCGGCGGCAGGACGACCTTACGGGTTCGTCGCCGGAGACGGAAGCGGCGAGGCGGACGAACCGCCCGCCGCCGGCTCATCGGGGCGCGCCACCCGCCGGTGACGACGCGGCCGGGTCACCCGCCCGGCGCGGCGTCGTACGCCTGGCTAGGCCTCGACCTCCCGGCGGCCCTGGAGGGCCCGGCCCAGGGTGAGCTCGTCGGCGTACTCGAGGTCGCCGCCGACGGGCAGCCCGCTGGCGATGCGGGTCACCCGGAGGCCGAGGGGCCCGAGCAGGCGGGCCAGGTACATGGCCGTGGCCTCCCCTTCGATGTTCGGGTTGGTGCACAGGATGACCTCGGTCACGCCCTCGGGCTCGAGGCGGGCGAGCAGCTCGCGGACGCGCAACTGCTCGGGGCCGATGCCCTCGATGGGGCTGATGGCGCCCTGGAGGACGTGATAGCGGCCGCCGTACTCGCGCGTCTTCTCCACCGCCACGATGTCGCGCGGCTCCTCGACCACGCACAGGACGTGCGGGTCACGGGAGCCGTCGGAGCAGATGCCGCAGCGGGCGTCGCCCTCCGGGGGCACCTCGGCCACGTTGAAGCAGCGCGTGCAGAACGACACCCGCTCCTTCACCTCGCCGATGGCGGTGGCGAGGCGGAGGGCGTCGATCTTGGGGAGCTTCAGCAGGTGGAACGCGATGCGCTGCGCCGACTTGGGGCCGATGCCCGGGAGCCGGCCCAGCTCCTCGATCAGGTCCTGGACGGGCCCGGCGTACACCCCTACAGGCCGGGGAGCCCGGCCCCTCCGAGGTCCAGACCGCCGAGCAGCGACTGGTTGAGCTCCTGGGCCCGCGTCAGCGCGTCGTTGGCGGCGGCGAGGACGAGGTCCTCGAGCATGCCGACGTCGTCCTTGTCGACCACCTCGGGGTCGAGGCTGACCGACACGAGCTTGCCGGCACCGGTGGCCTGGACCTTCACCACGCCGCCACCCGACTGGCCCTCCACGACCTGCTCGGCCGCTTCGGCCTGGGCCTGGACGAGCTGCTGCTGGACGGCCTGGGCCCGCTCCAGCAGAGCCCCGAGATCGAACGGCTCGCTCATGCGGCCCGCCCTCGGAACGACCTCACGTGGCTACCTCCTCAGCTCCGGGGAACGCGCGCTTGAGCTGCTCCTCGGGCGAGGTTATCGCCGGGGCGTCGCCCTGTGGCCCTCCAGTGCCGACGGCGTCGGCGTACATCTCGTCGTCCGACGCCGGGGCCTCGGTCCCGGTACCGGCGTCGGAGCCGGGGGGCGTGCTCTCGACCACGAGACGCAGCGGCACGGGGGTGGCGAAGTGGGCGGCCAGGGCCGCTTCCACCTCGGGGCGGACCTCCTGGCAGCGCACCAGGTAGTGCTGGTTGGGCAGGGCGAACAACGCCACGCCGTCCTCCACGGCCAGGAACCGACCGGCGCCGAAGCGGGCCTTGGCCCGCCCGCTGAGCGACGCGAGCACGGCGTCGCCCCAGGCCTTGGTGAGTGCGTCCCGCGACGGCGGCTCGCCATCCCCGGCCGTCCCGGCCACCGCCGCGGTGTCGCCCGCCCGCTCGGGAACGCGGGGCGGCGCAGCCGGCCCGGGACCGCCACCAGGCGGGCGGCCCGCGCCGGGCGGGGGT
>DATLFN010000035.1 GCA_035540975.1 Acidimicrobiales bacterium | reverse complement strand
CAGCCGCCCGAGCCGCCGCCGGGCGGGCAGGAAGGCGGAGGACCGGGCGACGGCTGCTGCCGACGAGGCGCCGATGGAGCCGGCCACCGTCGGGCCGGGCGGCGGCACGCCGCGTACGGCCGGCGCGCTTGGCGCGGGGCGCCTCGTCGGCGTCCTCGGCCGGGCCCGCCTCCCCGCCCGCCCCGACGGTGGCCGGCTCCATCGGCGCCTCGTCGGCAGCAGCCGTCGCCCGGTCCTCCGCCTTCCTGCCCGCCCGGCGGCGGCTCGGGCGGCTGCGGGCGGCGGCGACGCCCTCTTTGATCTCCTCCTCCACCGTCTCCGGCGTCGGCGCGCCGGAGACGTGGGCGAACTCGGCCAGCGCCAGCTCGATGCCACGCCGCGGCGGGTCGAGGGCCTGGAGGACGAACGTGCGCGTCTCCCCCCGGCGCAGCACCTCCTTGGCGGCCCGCGGGGGCGGTTCGCCGAGGCCGCTCAGCGGTACGTAGCACCGGCACCCCTGGGCCATCACGAACGCGCCGTGCGACGAGAAGGACTCGACCTCCGCCTCCACCGGGGCGCCCAGCGGGTGGGAGGCCACGAACTCGATGAACGGCAGCGGCTCGTTGACGGGGTCGGCGGGAGGGGCGCCGCCACGGCGTCGCCGCCGGCGCTTGACCTTGGGCGAGTCGGGCTCGACCGCCTCCTCGGTGGCCACCTCGATGGCCTTCTGGACCAACTTGACCTCGTCGGTGCGCCCCGGCCGGGCCGCCCGCCGCGCCTCTCGGATCGAGTCCCGGCTCTTGGGGCCTCGCACCGGGGTGCGCGGGGTGAAGATCCACCCGACGCCGGGGACGGGCTTGCCGCCGATCAGCCGCCCGGCGTTGAACAGCCACTCGTGCTCGCCGTGGAACTCCTGGAACGAGTCGTTGGACAACACGGTGGCGCCCACCTTCTCGGCCACCCGCAGCAGGAAGGCGTCGCCCCGGCCGATGGCACCGGCGGGCGGCGACACGATCTCGTTGTGGGCGACGGCGGCGTCGAAGTCGGCCCGCTCGGACGGGTCGATGCGGTGGCCGAAGGTGGCGTCCACCACCACCGTGATGACGTCGTCGGGGAACTCACGGCGGTACTCGCGCACCGCCTGGTCCAGCTGGACCAGACTCGGGAGCGATCGGCCTTCGGTGGCGATGTTTGAGCCGTCGACGACGACGTGGCGCGCGGGCACTAGGGGCAGGATGCTAGGCGACGCAGGCGCCCCGTCCCGGGATCCCCGCCCGCCGGGCAGAGGCCGGTCACAACCCCTGGAAGGCGCGCTGGACCAGGTCCTCCTGCTCCATCTGGTGCAGGGCGAGGCTGCCCGACGCCGGGCTGCCGGTCTCGATGCGGGTCACCGCCCGCAGCTCGTCGCCGTCGCGCAGCAGCGGGAGGAGGCGTCCGCGCACGTACCCCCAGGCGCCCATGTTCTCCGGCTCCTCCTGGAGCCACACGACCTCGCCGGCGTCGGGATAGCGGCTCACGGCGTCGGCGATCTGCTCGTCCGGCCACGGGTAGAGCTGCTCCACGCGCACCACGGCGGCCGGCAGCTTGCGCTGGTCGCGTGCGGCCATGGCGTCGTAGGCGACCTTGCCGGTGGCGAGGATCACCCGTTCCACCGCGTCGGCGGCGGGCGCCCCGGGATCGCCGAGCACCTCGCGGAAGCGGCCCTGGTGGAGCTCGGAGACGGGCGAGCGGGCCTGGCGGGCGCGCAGCAGCGACTTGGGCGTGAAGATCACCAGCGGCTTGCGGCGCTCACGGCGGACCTGGCGGCGGAGCACATGGAAGTACTGGGCGGCGGTGGTGGCGTTGACCACCTGGATGTTGTCCTCGGCGCACAGGGTGAGGAACCGCTCGACCCGGGCCGACGAGTGCTCGGGGCCCTGTCCCTCGTAGCCGTGCGGGAGGAGCAGCACGAGACCCGACGTCTGCCCCCACTTGTCCTCGGCGGCGACGATGAACTGGTCGACCACGATCTGGGCGCCGTTCACGAAGTCGCCGAACTGCGCCTCCCAGGCGACGAGGGCGTCCTTGTGCACGACGGAGTACCCGTACTCGAAGCCGAGGGCGGCGTACTCCGAGAGCAGCGAGTCGTAGACCATGAACCGGCCCTGCCGGCCCGACGGCGCCAGCGCGGCCAGGGGGACGTGCTCGGCGCCGGTGGCGTAGTCGACCAGCACGGCGTGGCGGTGCGAGAAGGTGCCCCGCCGGGTGTCCTGCCCCGAGAGGCGCACGTCGGTGCCCTCCAGGAGCAGGGAGCCGAACGCCATCGCCTCGCCCAGGGCCCAGTCCACCTCGCCGTCGGCGTACAGCCTGGCCCGCTGCTCGAGCTGGCGGGCCAGCTTGGGGTGGACGGTGAAGCCCTCGGGGGCCGAGTGCAGGGCGGCGGCGATGCGGTCCAGCACGTCCTGGCCGACGCCCGTCTCCGGCGACGGCCTGACCACCACCGGAGGGGGGTTCACCAGGGCGGTCGGGCGGGGCGGGGCGGACTGGCGGGTCTCGTCCAGCGCCACCTGGAGGCGGGCCGAGAAGTCGTCCAGCGCCTTCTCGGCCTGGTCCAGCGTGATGTCGCCCCGCTTGACGAGCGTCTCGGTGTAGAGCTTGCGCACCGACCGCCGGCTCTGGATGGCCTCGTACATCTGGGGCTGCGTGTAGCTCGGCTCGTCGCCCTCGTTGTGGCCGTACCGGCGGTAGCAGACCATGTCGATGACGACGTCCTTCTGGAACGCCTGGCGGAACTCGAAGGCCAGCCGGGCCACCCGGAGGCACGCCTCGGGGTCGTCGCCGTTCACGTGGAAGATCGGGGCCTGGACCATCTTGGCCACGTCGGTGGCGTACACCGACGACCGGGCCGACTCCGGGCTGGTGGTGAAGCCGAGCTGGTTGTTGATGACCAGGTGGATGGTGCCGCCCGTGCGGTAGCCCCGCAGGGCCGACAGGTTGAGCGTCTCGGCGACCACCCCCTGGCCGGCGAAGGCGGCGTCGCCGTGGACCAGGACGGAGAGCACGGGGTACTCGCTGCCGCGGTCCAGCAGGTCCTGCTTGGCCCGCGTCATGCCCTCGACCACGGGGTCGACCGCCTCGAGGTGCGACGGGTTGGACGCCAGCATCACCGGGATCTCGTGGCCCGATGGGCCCACGAACTTGCCGCTGGAGCCCTTGTGGTACTTGACGTCGCCCGAGCCCTGCACCGTCTCGGGGTCGATGTCGCCCTCGAACTCCCGGAACAGCTCGCCGTAGGACTTGCCCACGATGTTGGTGAGGACGTTCAGCCGGCCGCGGTGGGCCATGCCGAGCACCGCCTCGGCCAGCCCGGCCCGGGCCGCCTCGTCGAGCACGGTGTCGAGCAGGACGATGGCGGACTCGCCGCCCTCCAGGCCGAACCGCTTCTGGCCCACGTAGCGGGTGTGCAGGAAGCGCTCGAAGGCCTCGGCGGCGTTGAGCCGCATGAGGATGTGGCGCTGCTCGTCGGGCGTGAGGTTGAGGTCGACGCCCTCGACGTGCTCCTGGATCCACCGCTTCTGGTCGGGCTCTTGGATGTGCATGTACTCGACGCCGACGGTGCGGCAGTAGGCGTCGCGCAGGATGCCGAGGATCTCGGACAGGCGCAGGACGTCCCGGCCCGCCAGCCCCTCGGTGAGGAACTCGCGGTCGAGGTCCCAGATGGTGAGCCCGTAGGTGGCGGGGTCGAGCTCGGGGTGGGTGCGGGGCTCCTTGGCGTTGAGCGGGTCGAGGTCGGCGATGAGGTGGCCCCGCACCCGGTACATGTTGACGATCGCCTGGACGCTCAGCTGCTTGGTGAGGTGGGCGCGCTCCTGGTCCACCGGGTTGACGTCCCGCCGCCAGCGCACCGGCTCGTACGGCACGTTCATGGCCCGGAAGACGTCGTCGTAGAAGTTGTCGTGGCCGAGCAGCAGCTCGTGCGTGCGCTGGAGCAGCATGCCCGACTCGGCGCCCTGGATGACCCGGTGGTCGTACGTGGACGTGAGGGTGACGACCTTGCTGACGCCCAGCTGGGCCAGCATGCGGGGGTCGGCGGCCTGGTACTCGGCCGGGTGGTCGATCGCCCCCACGCCGATGATGGCGCCCTGGCCCGGCATCAGCCGCGGCACCGAGTGGACGGTGCCGATCGTGCCCGGGTTGGTGAGGGTGACGGTGACGCCGGCGAAGTCGTCGGCGGTCAGCTTGTTGGTGCGGACCTTGCGGATCAGCTCCTCGTAGGCCGCCCAGAAGCCCCGGAAGTCCAGGGTGTCGGCGTCGCGGATGCAGGGGACGACGAGCGTGCGGGCGCCGCCGCCCTTGTCCACGTCCACGGCCAGGCCGAGGCCGAGGTGCTGGTGGCGCACGACGCCCGGCCTGCCGTCGGCGTCCTTGACGAACGCCGAGTTCATGACAGGCACGGACTTGACCGCCTGCACCACGGCCCAGCCGATGAGGTGGGTGAAGGAGACCTTGCCGCCGCGGGTCCGGCTCAGGTGGTTGTTGAGGATGCGGCGGTTGACCTCGAGCAGCCGGGCCGGGATCACCCGGGCGCTGGTGGCCGTGGGGACGGCCAGGCTGGCCTCCATGTTGGCGGCGATACGGGCCGCCGCGCCGCGCAACGGCGTGCCGGGGCGGGGCTCGGGCGCCGGTGCACGGGCGACGGCGGGAGCGGGTGCCGGATCGCCGGCCTTCGCCGCGGGAGCGGGCGCCGGTGCGCCAGCCGCGGAGACCGTCTCGGCGCCGGCGCCTGACGTGGGCGGCGCCACGGCGCCGCCGTTGGAGCGCAGGTCGGTGCGGTAGTCGGCGAAGAACTCGCGCCAGCTCTCGCTCACCGACTCGGGGTCGTCCCGGTAGCGCTCGTACATCTCGTCGACCAGCCAGTCGTTGGGGCCGAACGAGCTGGTCGAGCGTTGGTCGTCAGGCATGTCCCTCCCGATCCTACCGGCCGCCTCCGTTCGTCCCGACCGCCGACCGCGGTGGCGGCCGCCGCAGATCGTGAAGCGGTCCCGCCGGTCGCGGTCGGGCGGCGGGGCGCCCGCTACGGTCGGAGCCGTGCCCGCCCAGTTCATCTACACCATGTACAAGCTCACCCGCTTCTACCCGCCCGACCGGGAGGTGCTGAAGGGGATCAGCATCTCGATGTTCCCGGGAGCCAAGATCGGCGTGATCGGCGCCAACGGCTCGGGGAAGTCGTCGCTGCTGCGGATCATGGCCGGCGAGGACGACGGGTACACGGGCGAGGCCCGGCTCACGCCCGGTTTCACCGTCGGGTACCTGGCCCAGGAACCGGTGCTCGACGCCTCCAAGGACGTGCTCGGCAACGTCTCCGACGGCGTGGCGGCGACCCGGGCCCTGCTCACCCGCTACGACGAGGTGTGCGCCGCCATGGCCGAGCCCGACGCCGACTTCGACGCCCTGCTGGAGGAGCAGGCCAGGCTCCAGGACGGCATCGACGCGGCCGGCGCCTGGGACCTCGACCGCACGCTGGAGATCGCCATGGACGCCCTCCGGCTGCCCCCGGGCGACGCCGACGTGACCACGCTGTCGGGCGGTGAGCGGCGCCGGGTCGCCCTGTGCCGGCTCCTGCTGTCGCACCCCGACCTGCTCCTGCTGGACGAGCCGACCAACCACCTCGACGCCGAGTCGGTGGCGTGGCTGGAGCGGTTCTTGAAGGACTACTCGGGCACGGTGGTGGCCGTCACCCACGACCGCTACTTCCTCGACAACGTGGCGGGGTGGATCCTGGAGCTGGACCGGGGCTTCGGCATCCCGTGGGAGGGCAACTACTCGTCGTGGCTGGACCAGAAGCAGGCCCGGCTGGAGCGTGAGGAGAAGTCGGACTCGGCCCGCCGCCGCACCCTCCAGCGGGAGCTGGAGTGGGTGCGCATGTCGCCCCGGGCCCGCCAGGCCAAGGGCAGGGCCCGCCTCAGCGCCTACGAGAGCCTGCTGGCCGAGGCGCAGGCGTCCTCGGCCGACGCCCGCCCCGACAAGCTGGAGATCGCCGTCCCGCCCGGCCCCCGCCTGGGCGACGTGGTCGTCGAGGCGGACGGCGTGACGAAGGGCTACGGGGACCGCCTGCTGGTCGAGGGAATGACGTTCAGCCTCCCGCCCGGGGGCATCGTCGGGATCATCGGCCCCAATGGGGCCGGGAAGACCACCCTGTTCCGGATGATCGCCGGCGACGAGAAGCCCGACGGCGGCACGCTGACCGTGGGCTCCACCGTGGTGCTGGCCCACGTCGACCAGAACCGGGAGACGCTCGACCCGTCCCGGACCGTGTACGAGGAGGTCACCGGGGGGACCGACCGGCTGGTGGTCGGCGGCCGCGAGCTGCACGGCCGGGCCTGGGTGGCCGGGTTCGGGTTCAAGGGCTCCGACCAGCAGAAGAAGGTCGGCGAGCTGTCCGGCGGCGAGCGCAACCGGCTGCTCCTGGCCAAGGTGCTCACCGCCGGCGGCAACGTCCTCCTGCTCGACGAGCCGACCAACGACCTCGACGTGGACACCCTGCGCGCCCTGGAGGACGCCCTCCTGGAGTTCGCCGGGTGCGCCGTCGTCATCAGCCACGACCGGTGGTTCCTCGACCGGGTCGCCACCCACGTCCTGGCCTTCGAGGGGGACTCGCAGGTGCGGTGGTTCGAGGGCTCGTACAGCGACTACGAGGCGGACCGCCGCAAGCGCCTGGGCGCCGACGCCGACCGGCCCCACCGCATCCGCTACAAGCCGCTCCAGCGGGCCTGACGCCGGTCCAGCCGCCCATGCGAGGCGTCGCACACGCCTGGGGCCCCGCGGCGGATCGGGGCCCCAGGCGCGAAGGAACGCCGGGGGCAGGTGCACGGCGGACGCACCCACACCCCGGCGTTGGTGCCAGCCTCACACCAAATCGCCCCGGCGTCAACCACTGGAGACCGCCAATTTGGTCATGGGTCGGACGAAACCTCCTAGGCTCTGCCCGGGAGGTCACCGGAAAGTCTCAAATCGGCATTCCGGGCTGCCGATGATCACACCATGGCCAACTCGACGGTGATGAAGAGCCGGG
The DNA here is from genome assembly GCA_035540975.1 of Acidimicrobiales bacterium. NCBI lineage: Bacteria > Bacillati > Actinomycetota > Acidimicrobiia > Acidimicrobiales > Acidimicrobiales bacterium. The sequence goes on along the minus strand of DATLFN010000035.1, from coordinate 6,124 downwards.
CGGTCGACCGCCCAGTCGAACCCGGGAACTCGGCGATGTGCGCGCACTGCGGCGCCGCCGTGAAGTTCGTCGCGAGGGCCCAGCTGCGCCAGGTGATCGCCAACGTGTACGAGAACGGCGTCTGGGCCCGCGTGGAGCACTACCACGCCGACTGCTACAAGGAGGCGAACGAGCCCTACGGCGCCGCCAGTTGAGGCTTCGACCCCATTCGTTCGCTCCGCTCACTCCATTCGGTCGAGTTGGATCGTGCTCCGGCGGCGCCGTCTCCTGCTCGTCCCGTTAGCCTGAGGGTGCCGTGCGCACCCGGGTCACCCGTTCGTTCACCTTCGAGGCGGCGCACCGCCTGCCGTGGCACGGCGGGAGGTGCCGGGACCTCCACGGTCACGGCTACCGGCTGGAGGTCACCGTCGAGGGCCCGCTGGACGCCAACGGCGTGGTCATCGACTTCGCCGAAGTGAAAGCGGTGGTCCAGCGCGAGGTGGTGGACCGCTACGACCACGCCTACCTGAACGACCTGCTCGACAACCCCACGGCCGAGCTGGTCGCGGCCGACGCCTGGAAGCGCCTCGAGGCGGCCGGCCTGGCCCCGGCGCGGCTGCGGCTGTGGGAGACGCCGACGTCGTCGGTGGAGCTGCTGGCGGAGTGAGCGGCGACGTCGTCGTCCTGTCCGGCGGCCTCGACTCCACCGTGTGCACCGCCCTCGCCGCCCGCCAGGCCGGCCCCCTGCTCGCCCTGTCGTTCGACTACGGCCAGCGCCACCGCGTCGAGCTGGCCCGGGCCGCCGAGGTGGCGCGCCACTACGGCGCCGAGCACCTGGTCGTGCCCATCGACCTGCGGGGCTGGGGCGGGTCCGCCCTGACCGACGATTCCATCGACGTGCCCGCCGCCGGCGGCTCGCCGGGGGGCGCCGGGGCCGTCCCCGTCACCTACGTCCCGGCCCGCAACCTGATCTTCCTGTCGATCGCCGTGGGCGTGGCCGAGGCGCGGGAGGCCGACCGCGTCCACCTGGGCGTGAACGCCCTCGACTACAGCGGCTACCCCGACTGCCGGCCCGAGTTCGTCGAGTCGTTCCGCGCCACCGCCGCCCTCGCCCTCAAGCGGGGCGTGGAGGGCCGGCCGGTGGACGTGTGCACGCCGCTGGTGTCCCTCACCAAGGCGGAGATCGTGCGCCTCGGCCTGGAGCTCGGCGCACCCCTCCACCTGACCTGGTCGTGCTACCGGGGCGGCGAGGCGCCGTGCGGCCGCTGCGACTCCTGCGCCCTGCGGGCCAGGGGCTTCGCCCGGGCGGGCGTCGCCGACCCCGCCCTCGGGTGACGCCGTGAGCGCCGCCGGCGCCACCCTGGTGGTGTCGGAGATCTTCGGCCCCACGTTCCAGGGCGAGGGGCCGTCGGTGGGCCGGGCGGCCGCCTTCGTCCGCCTGGGCCGGTGCAACCTGGCCTGCTCGTGGTGCGACACGCCCTACACGTGGGACTGGGACCGCTACGACCCGGCCGTCGAGCTCACCACCATGGCCGTGGAGGACGTGGTGGAGCGCCTGGACGCCACCGGCGCCGGCCTGGTCGTCGTCACCGGCGGCGAGCCCCTGCTCCAGCAGCGCCACCTCCTCCCGCTGCTGGAGGCGCTCCGGGCCCGGGGGCGGCGGGTGGAGGTGGAGACGGGCGGCACCATCGCCCCCTCGCTCCCCGCCGGCCTGGTGGACGGCTGGAACGTGTCGCCCAAGCTCGCCTCCTCGGGCATGCCGGCCGAGCGCCGGGTGCGGCCCGACGTGCTCCGGGCCTTCGTGGCCACCGGGCGGGCCGCCTTCAAGTTCGTCGTGCAGGCCCCCGCCGAGCTCGACGAGGTGGCCGCCGTGGTGGACGAGTGCGGGCTGGAGCCGGTGTGGGTGATGCCCGAGGGCACCGACCAGGCGACCGTGCTGGCCCGGCTCCGGGAGCTGGCGCCGGGCGTGGTCACCCGAGGGTGGAACCTCACGCCCCGGCTGCACGTGCTGGTCTGGGGGGACCGGCGGGGCACCTAGGTGTCCCGACAACCACATCCCGTGCGCGAACGTGGGTGGGTGCGCGGTGCCCGACGCTTCTTCCTCTTCGCCCTGGCGGCCGTCGCCGGGCTCGCCGCCCTGGTCGCCGCCGCCTGGGCGGTCGACACGGGCCGGGCCCAGGGGGAGGTCGTGCGCAACGTGACCCTGGGCGGGCGCGACGTCGGCGGGATGTCCCGCACGGAGCTGGAAGCCGCCGTGCGTGCCCTGTCCGACGACTACGCCGCCGGCAAGGTGACGGTCCGCACGGACGGCCCGTCGTTCACCTTCTCCGCCGCCGAGGTCGACCTGGCCCTCGACGAGAAGGCCACCGCCGAGTCCGCCCTGGAGGTGGGCCGCGACGGGAACCCCCTCGCTCAGGCCCTGGCCTGGGTGCGCTCCTTCGCCGACCCCCGCACCGCTCCCCTCGAGGTGGTCGTCGACGACACCGCCCTCCACCGCCTGGTGGCGGCCGCCGACGAGGGCCGCATCCCGCCCACCGAGCCCTCCGTCCGGCCCGCCGGGCGACGGCTGGAGGTCGTCGAGGGCAAGCCGGGCCGGGGCGTCGACGCCGCCGCCGTGCGCGAGGCGCTCCCCGACGCCGTCCGGCGGGGCGACACGCTGACCGTGAGGGTGACGCGCGGCGACGTCCCGCCACGGTTCTCCGTGGCCGACGCCCGCAAGGTGGCGTCGGCCGCCGAGTCGGCCACGACGGCACCGCTGGCGGTGTCGGTGGACGGGGAGCCCGCCGAGGTCCCCGCCGGGACGCTGCGCTCGTGGGTGCGTTCGGTGGTCACCGCCGCCGGCATCGTGGCCGTCATCGACCAGGAGAAGGCCGAGGACGCGCTGGTCGAGATCCTGGAGGACGCCGGGACCGACCCCGTCGACGCCTCGTTCACCGTCGTGGGCAACGTCCCCCGGGTCGTGCCGGGCAGGGCGGGGACGGCGTGCTGCGCGCCGGGCGCCGGGGTGAGGATCGAGGAGGCGTTCCAGGCCCGGCTCGCCGGCCGGGGGCTCGCCGCCCCCGTGGCCCTGCCGGTCAGGGCGGTGGAGCCCGAGCGCAGCGTCGAGGAGGCCGACGCCCTCGGCATCAAGGAGCCGGTCGGGACCTTCACCACCAACTTCGCCGCCAACCAGTCCCGGGTGAGGAACATCCACCGCATGGCCGACCTGGTGCGGGGCCAGGTGATCCTCCCGGGCGCCACCTTCTCGATCAACGCGTTCGTCGGCGAGCGCACGGAGGAGAAGGGCTTCGTGACGGGCGGGGTGATCGAGGACGGCAAGTTCACCGAGTCCATCGGCGGCGGCATCTCCCAGTTCGCCACCACGACGTTCAACGCCGCCTTCTTCGCCGGACTGGAGTTCCCCGAGTACCAGTCGCACAGCCTCTACATCAGCCGCTACCCGTACGGCCGCGAGGCGACGCTGTCGTGGCCCAAGCCGGATCTCCGCATCCGCAACCCCAGCCCCCACGGCGTGCTCATCTGGCCCACCTACACGAGCCGGTCGGTCACCGTGACCCTGTACTCGACCCGGTGGGTGGACGTCGTGCAGAGCAACCAGACCACCGAGGCCCGGGGCCCGTGCACGCGCGTGCGCACCGAGCGGACCCGCACCGTCGTGGCCGACGGCACCAAGAAGGTCGACACGGTCGCGGCGCTGTACCGCCCGGCCGAGGGCGTCAAGTGCACCTGAGGGCCTGCGAGTGAACCACCCGCTCGGAAGAGGCGACGCCGGTCTGCTTCGTCCCACTCTGCAACCCACGGCAGGCGACGACGTCGGCCGACAGGCAGGCAGACCGGCGTCGCCTCTTCACTCACGTGGTTCACTCGCAGTCCCTGAGCGACTGACGCGGGGCCCGGGCCGGTTCGCGCTTCGGGGGCGCTCGGTGCGAGCATGGCCGGGTGGACGTGGTCGTCAGCGGGTCGCACGGGTTGATCGGGTCGGCCCTGGTGCCCGCGCTGACCGCCGCCGGCCACCGGGTGCGGCGCCTGGTGCGGGGGTCGCCGGGGCCGGGCGAGGTGGCGTGGGACCCCGAGGCGGGGACGGTCGACGCCGGCGGGCTGGCGGGCGCCGACGCCGCCGTCCACCTGGCGGGCGTCGGCATCGGCGACAAGCGCTGGACGACCACGCAGAAGCAGCGGATCCGCGACAGCCGGGTCAAGGGCACGGGGACGCTGGCCCGGGCGCTGGCCGGCCTGCCCACACCGCCCGCCGTGCTGGTGAGCGGGTCGGCCGTCGGGTACTACGGCGACCGGGGCGACGAGGTGCTCACCGAGGCGAGCGGCCCCGGCGAGGGCTTCCTGGCCGAGGTGGTCCGGGACTGGGAGGAGGCGGCGGCGCCCGCCGCCGAGGCGGGCGTGCGCGTCGTCCACACCCGCACCGGCATCGTGCAGGCCGCGCACGGGGGGGCGCTGGCCAGGCAGCTCCCGATGTTCAGGCTGGGCGTGGGCGGTCCCCTGGGCCCGGGGAGGCAGTGGGTGAGCTGGGTGTCGCTCGACGACGAGGTGGGAGCCATCGTGCACGCCCTCACCACCGAGTCGCTGCGCGGGCCCGTCAACCTGTGCGCCCCCGAGCCGACCACGTCGGCCGGGCTGGCCAAGGCCATCGGCAAGGCCCTGCACCGGCCGGCGCTCGTGCCCGTCCCGCGGTTCGCCCTCAGCCTCGTCGTCGGCCGCCAGATGACCGAGGAGATGGTGCTGGCCAGCCAGCGGGCCGTCCCCGAGAAGCTGCTGGCGTCCGGATACCGGTTCCGCCACCCCGACATCGCCGCGGCCATGCACGACCTCCTCCACCGATGAGCGGCGCGGTGCGGACGGCCGACGTGGCCGTGGTGGGCGGCGGCCCGGCGGGCTCGGCGGCGGCCATCACGCTGGCCCGGGCCGGGCGCTCGGTCGTCCTGGTGGACAAGGCGACCTTCCCCCGGGACAAGTGCTGCGGCGACGGGCTCACCACCGGGGCCCTGCGACGGCTGGAGGCACTGGGGCTGCGGCCCGAGTCGGTGCGGTCGTGGTTCCCGGTGGCCGACGTCCACGTCCGCGGGCCGGCCGGCCACGCCGTGGTGTTCCCCCTCCCCCGCCACTCGGGCCTGTACGCGGCGGTGGCCCGCCGGGCCGACCTGGATGCCGCCCTGCTGGACGTGGCGCGCCGCCAGGGGGTGGAGGTGCACGACGGGTGCGGCCTGCGGGCGGCGCAGGTGCACGGCGGCGGCGACTCCGTCGTGCTCGACGTCGACGGCCTCGGCCCCGTGCGGGCCCGCTACGCCATCGGGGCCGACGGCATGTGGTCTCGGCTGCGGAAGTCCCTCGCCACCCGGGAGGACGACGGCCACGACGAGGCGTACCTCGGCGAGTGGCACGCCTTCCGCCAGTACTTCACCGGGGTGTCGGACGTGGCCGCCACCGAGCTGTGGGTGTGGTTCGAGCCCGACCTGCTGCCCGGCTACGCCTGGTCGTTCCCGCTGGGCGACGGGCGGGCCAACGTCGGATTCGGCGTGCAGCGCACGGCGGGAGTGAGCGTCCAAGTGATGAAGGCGCAGTGGGCCGACCTGCTGGCCCGGCCCCACGTGCGCGCCGCCCTGGGCGACCACGCCCGGCCCGAGGCGCCCCACAAGGCGTGGCCCATCCCGGCCCGGGTCCATCGCACCGCCCTGTCGGCCGCCGGCGGGCGGGCCCTGTTCGTGGGCGACGCCGCCCGGGCCACCGACCCGATGACGGGCGAGGGCATCGGCCAGGCCCTGGAGACGGGGGTCCTGGCCGCCGAGGCCGTGCTCGCCGCCGGCGCCCTGGCGCCCGAGCGGGCGGCATCCGCCTACCAGTCCATGGTGCGGGCCGGGCTGGCCGTCGACAACCGGCTGGCCGGGCGCCTGTCGGCCATGGGCATCGCCCACCGCAAGGGGCTGCGGGCCACCCTGCGGCTGGCGGGCGCCACCGGGTGGACCCGGCGCAACTTCGCCCGGTGGCTGTTCGAGGACTACCCCCGGGCCGTCGTGGTGACGCCCCACCGCTGGCACCGCGGCATGTTCAGCGGGGCGGGCGCCTACCGCCCCTGAGCAAGGCGGGGGCGGGGAACGGCGGCCACGGCGACCACCGCCGGCTGGTCGTCGTCGGC
>DATLFN010000034.1 GCA_035540975.1 Acidimicrobiales bacterium | reverse complement strand
GAGCGGGATCGGCGGGGGACGGGTCGGCCATGGGCGTAGCCTGTCACCCCGTGCCGGAGGCCGTGGTGGGGCGACGAGTGGTCGTGACGGGCACCGACGCCGCCGCCGTGGGCGCCGACGTGGCGCGACGGCGCGAGCGGGGCGAGCGGGCGGCCGGGTTCGTCGGCGTCGACGAGGCCCTGGCGCGCGCCATGGGCCAGGAGATGCTCGGAGGCGTCGACGAGGTGGTGGGAGCCGGGAGCGGGAGCGCCTAGCCCAGCTAGCGCGAGACCGGCTCGCCCAGGAGGAGCTCGAGCTCGTCCAGCATCTCGACCAGCTCCTTGCCGGAGAACAGGTCACGCTGGATGGTCAGGGTCAGCCACGTCTCGACCAGCTGCTTGGCGGCCGCGCCGCTCACCGCCCCGTACAGGTCGAAGAGGTTGCTCTGCACCCGGGAGGCGCTGAAGTACGCCTGGTCGGCGGCCGTGGCCCTCCACTGCTCGATGATCTGCTCGGCGGTCTGCTCGGTGGTCTCCATGGCTTCCGTTCAACGTCGGGTGCGCGGGGTCTGTTCCCCACCTTCCTTCGGCACAACCTCCCCTAGACCTTCGCACACCGCGGGATGACCGTGGGGAAACAGATTGTTACTATGACGGTAGGAGAAATTCTGCCGCGCCCCAGTCTCCCAGGAGTTGACGCCCCATGGCCACCACCGACCTCGACCTCGACCGGTACAAGCTCGGCTGGTTCGACCGCGACGTCGAGTACGCATTCACGCCCAAGAAGGGGGTCAACGAGGACGTCGTCCGGGAGATCTCCTGGTGGAAGGGCGAGCCCGACTGGATGACGCAGTTCCGGCTCAAGGCCCTGCGCAACTTCGAGCGCATGCCCATGAAGCCGTGGTTCGCGGTCAACATGCCCGGCATCGACTTCGACGAGATCTACTACTACCTCAAGCCCTCGGGCGAGCAGGTGGACGACTGGGACGACCTCCCGGAGCAGATGAAGGCCACCTACGAGAAGCTGGGCATCCCCGAGGCCGAGCGGAAGTACCTGGCCGGGGTCACCGCCCAGTACGAGTCCGAGGTCGTGTACCACAAGAACCGGGAGGACCTGGAGGCCCGGGGCATCCTGTTCTCCGACATGGACACGGCGATCCGCGAGCACCCCGAGATCGTCCGCCGGTTCTTCGGCAAGGTCATCCCGCCCGGCGACAACAAGTTCGCCGCCCTGAACTCGGCCGTGTGGTCGGGCGGCAGCTTCATCTACGTGCCGCCGGGGGTGAACTGCGAGATGCCGCTCCAGGCCTACTTCCGGATCAACTCCGAGTACGCCGGCCAGTTCGAGCGCACGCTGATCATCGCCGACGAGGGCGCCCAGGTGCACTACATCGAGGGCTGCTCGGCGCCCGTCTACAGCGGCGACTCCCTCCACTCGGCGGTGGTCGAGCTGGTCGCCCTGCCCGGGTCCCGGATCACGTACACCACCATCCAGAACTGGTCGCCCAACGTCTACAACCTGGTCACCAAGCGGGCCCGGGCGGAGGCCGAGGCCCGGGTGGAGTGGATCGACGGCAACATCGGGTCCAAGCTCACGATGAAGTACCCGTCGGTGTACCTTATGGGCCCCAAGGCCTCGGGCGAGGTGCTCTCCGTCGCCTACGCCGGCCCCGGCCAGCACCAGGACGCCGGCGCCCAGATGGTGCACGCCGCCCCCGAGACCACGTCCACCATCATCTCCAAGTCGATCTGCAAGGACGGCGGGCGCACGTCGTACCGGGGCAAGGTGCACGTGGACAAGGGCGCCACCGGCTCCAAGAGCTTCGTCCGCTGCGACGCCCTGATCCTCGACGAGACGAGCCGGTCCGACACCTACCCGTACATGGAGATCAACGAGCGCGACGCCCGCATCGGCCACGAGGCCACCGTCTCCCGGGTCGGCCAGGAGCAGCTCTTCTACCTGATGAGCCGCGGCCTCTCGGAGGAGCAGGCCATGGGCATGATCGTGAACGGCTTCATCGAGCCGATCACCCGGACCCTGCCCATGGAGTACGCGGTGGAGTGGAGCCGCCTGATCGAGCTGCAGATGGAGGGCTCGGTCGGCTGACGGGGGTCTTCCCGGGCCGGCGGCCGCCTCTCGTAGAGGCGGCCGCCCCCGTACCATTGGCACCATGCCGATGCGGGTGAACTGCAAGCACTACGAGACGCGGACGTACCGCAGCGGCGAGACTGTGCACATGTGCCGCCTGGACCTCGCTCCCGAGGCGCCGTGGCGGTGCCCCGACGACTGCCCGAAGTTCGAGCAGCGGGTCTTCGACGCAGGGTGGACGCACGGGAGCCTGGCCCGCAAGAACCTCCCCGTGGACCCCCCCCGGCTGGACGCCGACACGGCCGCCCTCCTGGACGAGGCGGAGGACATCGTCAACGCCGTGGGTGCCGAGGTCCTGGAGGACGTGAAGGAGGACCGGGCCCGCCGGTCGGGCGGCGGGCCCCGCTGGAAGCGGCTGTTCCGGCGCCGTTGACGGCGCCCGACCCGGCGCCCGCCGGCACCGGGGGGAACGGCACGCCGCCGGGCCGGCCGGCCGGCCCGGCCCGGCTGCGCACGCTCGGCCCCCGGGCGCTGCGCCGCCCGGGGGCGTCGCTGGGCGAAGCGGCGGCGGGCGTCGGCGGCGCCCTGGCGGCGGCGGGCACCATCGTGCTGGCCGGCGACTCCTGGGCCTCGACGGGGTCGAGCGCGCCGGGCCTGCTCGTCACCGGCGCCCTGCTGGTGTCGACGGTGGCCGTCCTGACCCGGGTCGAGGGCCCGGCCCGGGCGGCGGCCGTCGCCGCCTCGGGCCTGGCCGCCCCCGCCGTCGCCTTCTTCGCCAACGCCGGTGACGGGTTCCCGTCCCTGCGGGCGACGGCCGCCGTGGCCGCCCTCCTGCTCGCCGTCCTCTACCTCGCCGGGCCCTGGCGGGGGCACACCTTCCACCTCGCCGTGCTCGTCGCCGCCGGCTGGCTGTTCGCCCTCTCCCTCGGGGACGCGGCCCTGGGCGGCTCCTTCCTCGGTGGCTTCGGCACGCTGGCCGACGCCGTGGCGGGCGCCGGGGTGGCGTCCATGGCGACCGGCGTGGTGTACCTGCTCGCCGGCGGGTGGCTGCACGCCGGCGGCCTGGAGGGCATGGCCACCCCGTTCCTCGCCGTCGGCGCCGCCGCCCTGCCGATCGGTACGGTCGCGGCCGTGGAGCCGGACGGCGCCGCCGGGGCGTTCCTGGTCGTCGTCGGCGCCACCACGGCCGTCCTGGGGGCGTGGTGCCGCCGGCGGGGGACGACGTGGGCCGGCGCCGCCGTGTGCGGGGCGGGCGTGGGCGCCGTCGCCCTCGCCGCCGGCTCGGACGGGGTCACCGTGCCCGCCCTGGTGGCCGTCGGCGCCGGCGTGGTGCTGGTGGCGCTGTCCCCGGCGGCGGGGCAGCTGGTGGGCGAGCAGCTGGTGGGCGAGCAGGTCGGCGCCGGCGGACCGGAGGAGCCGTGAGCATCGAGATCGGGTACCGGATCGTCGACGTCTTCTCCGAGCGCCCGCTGGCCGGCAACGCCCTGTGCGTGGTGGTCGACCCCTGCCCGGACCCGGTCCAGCCGGCCATCGCCCGCGAGGTCAACCTGAGCGAGACGACCTTCCCGGTCGTCACCGGCGACGACCGCTACGAGATGCGGATCTTCACCCCGGCCGACGAGCTGCCCTTCGCCGGCCACCCGTCCCTCGGCACCGCCTGGGTGCTCGGCCCCAACCGGTGGACGCAGACCACGTCGGGGGCGACCATCGTCGTCGAGGCCGACGCCACGGGCGCCACCATGGAGCTTCCCGACCCGCCCGTCACCGCCGCCGACCAGGCGGCGGGGGCGGCCGCCGGGGCCCTCGGCCTGCCCGGCGCCGAGGGGGCCTTCCTCGCCGACAGCGGCGGGATGCACCACCTCGTGGTGCCCACCGAGTCCCCTCTCGACCACCTGGCGCCCGACCTCGACGCCGTGGCCGCCGTGGCCCGGTCGGCCGGCGCCCGCAGCATCTGCGCCCTGCGCCGCCTCGACGACGCCACGCTGCACATGCGGGTCTTCCTGCCCGGCATCGGCGTCCCCGAGGACCCGGGCACGGGTTCGGCGGCCGGTCCCGCCGCCCTCGTCGCCCGCCGGCGCTGGGGCACCGACGTGGACGTCACCATCCTCCAGGGCGCCGAGATGGGCCGCCCCTGCCGTATCGAGGTGCACGCCGAGGAGGGCGCCCTCCGCGTCGGCGGCCGGGTGGCGAGCAGCGCGTCGGGGCGCTTCACGCTGTAGAGCCGTCGTTCCCCGGGCGTCGGGCGCCGCCTTCCGGCTGCTGCGGTCCGGAGAACGGTGCGTCGGGGTCCCGTGGTCGTGAGCGGAAGTAGGATGAGCGCCCGGGGGCCCCCGGCGGCCCCTGTCGCGCGAGGAGACCCCGCTGAGCACGTTCACCGCTGACGCTTCGGCCGCCCTGCGCGGCCCGGCCTGGCTCCAGGCGCGCCGGTCGGAGGCGTTCGAGCGCTTCTCGGCGGCGGAGCTGCCCACCGAGGCCGAGGAGGTGTGGCGCTACAGCCGCATCGGCGAGCTCGACCTCGACGCCTTCGCCCCCGTGGCCGGCCCCGCCACCGCCGGCGGCGGCGTCCCCGCCGAGCTGGCCGGCGTGGCCGACGCCGCCGGGCGGCGCTCGGGGCTGGTGGTCCTGCGCAACGGCCGGATCGCCTCGGTGGAGCTGGACCCCGATCTCGCCGCCCGGGGCGTGGAGCTGGGCCCGCTCACCTCGGCCGCCGACGGCGACGACCTGCTCGGGTCGGTCGGCGCGCCCGTCGACGCCTTCGTCGACCTGGCCACCGCCTTCCTCGACGACGCCGTGCTGCTGCGGGTCCCCCGGGGCGTGGTGGTACCCGACCCGGTCGTCGTCCTCCACTGGGTGGACGAGGCGCGCGCCGCCGTCTTCCCCCGCCTCGTGGTGTGCGCCGGCGAATCGTCGCAGGTCCGGGTGCTGGACCACCTGGCGTCGCCCGACGGGGCGGCACCGTTCGTCGTCCCCGTGGTCGAGCTGGACGTGGCCGACAACGCCAACCTCGGCTACCTCTCGGTGCAGGAGCTGGGCCGGGACGCCTGGCAGGTCGCCTACCAGGCCAGCCGGGTGGCGCGGGACGGCTCGCTCGTCTCGAGCGTCGTCGCCCTGGGCGGCAGCTACGCCCGGGTGCGCACCGACTCCCGCCTCCTCGGCCAGGGCGGGAGCAGCCGGCTGCTGGCCGCCTACTTCGGCGACGGCACCCAGGAGCACGACTTCCGCACCATGCAGGACCACGCCGCCCCGAAGACCACCAGCGACCTGCTGTTCAAGGGCGCGGTGGAGGACGAGGCCCACGCCGTGTACTCGGGCCTCATCCGGGTCCGCAAGGGGGCGGCCGGCACCAACGCCGTCCAGACCAACCGCAACCTGGTGCTGGACGAGGGCGCCCGGGCCGACTCCGTCCCCAACCTGGAGATCGAGGAGAACGACGTGCGGTGCGCGCACGCGTCGGCCGTCGGTCCCGTCGACGAGGACCAGCGGTACTACCTGGAGGCGCGGGGCGTGCCGCCCGAGGTCGCCGAGCGGCTCATCGTCCTCGGCTTCTTCGACGACGTGATCGCCGCCGCCCCGGTGGAGGCGCTTCGGCTGCGCCTGCGGGCCGCCGTGGAGGCCAAGGTGGCGGCCCGATGAGCGGGCGCACCGTCCGGCTGTGCGACGCCGACGAGCTGAAGCCGGGCGAGGCGCGGCGGTTCGAGGTGGGCCAGCACCGCATCGCCCTGGTCCGCATCGGCGACGACTTCTACGCCATCGGCGACCGGTGCAGCCACGCCGACTTCTCCCTCTCCGACGGCGAGGTCCTGGCCGAGGACTGCGAGATCGAGTGCTGGAAGCACGGCAGCGCCTTCTCCCTCGAGACGGGCGAGCCCCAGTCCCTCCCCGCCACCAAGCCTGTGCCCGTCTACGACGTCGTCCGCTCCGGCGACGAGGTCTCGGTGAGGCTGCCATGAGCGTGCTGGACATCCGGGGGCTGCGGGCGGCCGTCGGCGGCAAGGAGATCCTGCGGGGCCTCGACCTCACGGTCGGCAGCGGCGAGGTGCACGCGGTGATGGGCCCCAACGGGTCGGGCAAGAGCACGCTGTGCCACGTCCTGATGGGGCGGCCCGGCTACGAGGCGATCGAGGGGAGCATCACCGTCGACGGCCGGGAGCTGCTCGGGCTGCCCACGTGGGAGCGGGCGCAGGCCGGGCTCTTCCTCGCCATGCAGTACCCGGTCGAGGTGCCCGGGGTGAGCCTGGAGGACACCCTGGCCGAGTCGTTCCGGGCCGCCGGCCGCGACCCGGTGGGCGTGGCGGAGCGCGTGGTGGCCGAGGCCGCCCGGGTCGGGCTGCGCCCCGACCTGCTCTCGCGGTCGCTGAACGTGGAGTTCTCGGGAGGCGAGAAGAAGGCGAGCGAGACCGTGCAGCTGGCCGTCCTGCGCCCGGCGTTCGCGGTGCTGGACGAGATCGACTCGGGCCTCGACCTCGACCTCCTCCGGGCCGTCTCCCGCCGGATCGAGGCGCAGACGACCGAGACCGGCCTCGGCGTGCTGGCCATCACCCACTACAACCGGCTGCTCCACGAGCTGAAGCCCGACGTGGTCCACGTGCTGGTGAAGGGCCGCATCGTCGCCTCGGGCGGTCCCGAGCTGGCCGAGGAGCTCGAACGCACCGGCTACGTCGCCTACGGCGAGGACGAGGCGAGCTCCGTCGACGGGATCGGCGCCCTGCCCGACGACCCCTTCGCCGACCCGCTGTTCTGATCCTCCCGCCGGCGAACGGCGCGGGCCTGCGACCCCGGGCACCGTGGGCCCCGTCCCGCGAGGCGACGCCGGCGCGCTGATCCCGCCCGAGCGCGAGGATGGAGGCGGTGGCCACGGCCGGGGGGAGCGAGGTGCGGGAGGCCGAGCCGGCCGGCGTGGCCGGCCCGGGGTTCGACGTCGAGGGGGCGATGGCCGGCCTGTCCGCCGCCATCCGCGAGCACACCGAGGCGGGCGACCGGCGCCGGGCCGCCCTCGCCTGCGCCCAGCTGGGCAGCGTGATCGCCGACTTCGTGGGCAACCAGGCCGCCGCCCGGGCCTGGTTCCTGCGCGCCTCGCGCCTCGTCGAGGACGAGCCGCCGTGCGTGGAGCAGGGCTGGGTGGCCGTCGCCGCCGTGGGCTGCGACGTCGACGACCCCGTCGTGCTCCTCGACCGGGCCGAGCTCGCCCTCGACCGGGCCCGGCGCTTCGGCGACGTGAACCTGGAGACCAAGGCGCTGGCCGACGCCGGGCTGGCCCACGTGCAGGCGGGCCGGGTCGACCACGGGATGGCGCTGTTGGACGAGGCGATGGCCCTGGCGTGCGGGCCGGCCGACGACAACGAGGCGGCCGGCAAGTCGGTGTGCTCGTTCCTGACTGCCTGCTACTACGCCGCCGACTTCGACCGGGCGTCGTCGTGGGCCGACGACCTCCGCCGCCAAGGGCTGATCGGCACCGCCAACCCGGGGCAGATGTTCCTGGCCAGCCACTGCGAGGCGGTGCAGGCGACGCTGCTGTGCGAGCTGGGCCGATGGGGCGAGGCGGAAGCGGTGCTCACCCGCTCCATCGCCGAGATCGAGGGGCGCCTGCGCATGCCCAGCTGGCACCCGGCGATCGCTCTGGCCGAGCTGCGGGTCCGCCAGGGCCGGCTGGCGGACGCCGAGATGCTCCTGCTCGGCAAGGAGAGCCACTTCCAGGCCCTGCTGCCGGCGGCCCGCCTCCACCTGGCGCGGGGCGACTACGAGCTGGCCCGGGCCACCGCCGCCCGCGGGCTGCGGGCCATCGCCGGCGACCGCCTCCGCGCCGCCCAGCTGCTGGCCGTGCTGGTGGACGTGGAGCTGGGGGCGGGTGACGTCGCCGCCGCGGCCGCCGCCTGCGACGACTCGGCGACGCGCGCCGCCGGCCTCGACGTCCCCGGCCTCCACGCCCGCATCGCGGCGGTGCGGGCCCGGGTCCTGGCCGCCCGGGGCGACCGGCCGGCGGCCGTCGCCACCGTCGAGCGAGCGCTCGACGCCCTTCCCGACCATGGAGCGCCAGTGCTCAGGGCCGCCCTCTTGGTCGACCTCGTCCGGCTGCACGACGCCATCGGGAACCGGGCCGCCGCCCAGGTGGAGGCGGCGCGGGCGGCGGCGACGCTCGCCGGCCTCGACGTCGTGCTCCCGGCCGCCGATGCCGAGCTCCTCGAGCGGTACGGCGCCGCCCCTCGGGGAGCGCCTCCCCGGCGCACGGTCGACCTCGCCCCGGACGACCGGGGCTGGGTGGTGTCGTGCGGCGACGTCCGGGCCCGGGTCCCCGACACCAAGGGCGTGCGCTACCTGGTCGAGCTCCTGCGCAGCCCCGGCGTGGAGCGCCACGCCCTCGACCTGGTCGACCGGGTCGAGGGGGTGGCGGCGGACGGGTCCGTGGACCGCCGGCGGCTGGGTGACGCCGGCGAGGTGGCCGACGCCCGGGCGAGGGAGTCGTACCGGCGCCGCATCGAGGCGCTGCGGGCGGAGATCGACGACGCCCTGGCGATGGGCGCCGACGACCGGGCGGTGACCCTCGAGGGCGAGCTGGAGCAGCTGGTCGGGCGGCTGGCCGGGGCGTTCGGGCTGGGCGGCCGCAGCCGCCGGGCCGCCTCGGCGTCGGAGCGGGCCCGCCTCAACGTCACCCGGGCCCTGCGGGCGGCGGCGTCCCGGCTGGCCGAGGCGGTGCCCGAGGCCGGCACCACCCTTGACACCCGCCTGCGCACCGGTCTCTACTGCGCCTACGAACCGGACGACGCCGACGAGGTGCGCTGGGTCGTTCACTGCTGACTGAACAACCCCGCCCTCTCCTGAACGCCGAGGGGTCGAGACCGCTCCGACCACCCAGGAGGTGCCCTGATGGATGCTCCCTACCGCGCCGGGACCGATGTCCACGTGCTCCCGACCCACCTGCCGCTGCCCGGCATCGGCGTGCTGCCGATCAACGCGTACGTGCTCCACGCCGAGGAGCCGGTACTCGTCGACACCGGCCTGGGCTCCGACGGCGACGAGTTCGTCGAGGCCCTGACCTCGGTGGTCGACCCGGCGGCGCTGCGCTGGGTGTGGCTGACCCACGACGACGCCGACCACACGGGCAACATCCAGCGGGTGTTCGAGCTGGCGCCGAACGCCCGGCTCGTCACCCACGCCTTCTCGGCGCTGCGCATGTCGTCGTGGTGGCCGGTGCCGTTCGACCGGGTGCACGCCATCCGCCCCGGCGACCGGGTGGCCGTCGGCGACCGCACGCTGCGGGCCGTGGCACCGCCGCTGTACGACAACCCGATGTCGACCGGCTTCCTCGACGAGGCGACCGGCGCCCTGTTCTCGGTGGACTCGTTCGGGGCCCTGCTCCCCGAGATCACCGAGGACGCCGGCCAGGTCCCCGCCGACGCCCTCGCCGGTGGCATGCAGGCGTGGGCCACGTCCGACTCCCCATGGAGCGCGCTGGTCGACCGCTCGCTGTTCGCCGAGGTGCTCGAAGGCGTGCGCCGCCTGCAGCCGGCGACCATCCTCTCCTCCCACCTCCCGGCCGCGAGCGGGACGTCGCTCGACCGCTTCCTCGAGGTCATCGCCACCGTGCCCGACGCCGAGCCGGCCGTCTCGCCGGACCACGTCGAGTTCAACCACATGATCGCGGCGATGCTGGCGGGCCACCCGTAGGCGCCGCCGTGGTGGGCCCGACTTTCATTACGCTGCGCGGGAGCCGTCGAGCGCAGGAGGTCGGGGCATGAACGTGGGCGACCGGATCGTGGTCGAGTCGGAGAAGGTGGGCTCGCCGCCCCGCCGGGGCGAGATCGTCGCCGTCTCGGGGAGTTTGCTGACGGTCAGCTGGGACACCGGCGACCGGTCGACGTTCGTCCCGAGCGCGGGCTCGCTCACGGTGGAGGAGAGCGCCGGCTAGCTCGTCGCGCCGGCCGACCGCGCCTCGGGCCGGCGGGCGACGTCCTCGACCACCGACCGGCGGGACAGGCCGATGGTCGAGAACCACCCGCCGAAGAAGATCAGGAGCACGGGAAGCGCCAGCTCGCGGGCGGCATCGGCCAGCTGGGTGTTGAGGAACGCCCCCACGGTGTCCGGGCACTCGTCCTCGAGGCTGCAGAACCGGACGGTGCGGAGGTGCCAGCCGACCTCGCGGTCGTCGAACACGACCTGCTGGACGCCGGCCGCCTCCGGGACCGTCGGCCGGATGCGCACGACGCCCTCGTCGAGGATGATGCTCCCGCCCGGCGTCCCCGGCGTCTCGGCGGCCCACGTCCCGTCGGGCCGGGTGAAGCACACCGTCGACTCGGCGACGGCGTCGACCACGAACGACGACCGCTCGTCGAACAGCAGCACGCTGCTGGCGAACGGGGAGACCGTCCGGCCCGCGTCGGGGCAGCCGAGGTCGGCTGGCAGTCCCGCGGGACGGGCGATGAGGGGCCGGGCGCTGCCGACGTTGCGCAGCCGGAACCTGGCGGTGCTGTCGGGCTCGGGGTTGGCCGGCCGCCGGCCGTCCCGGACGTCGGCCACCAGGGTCTCCACGAACGGCGCCAGGAGATCGGCCGTCCGGCGGTGGCCGTCCGGCTTGGGATGGAGGCTCCCGTGGATCCAGTTCCGGGGGTTGACCCGGGCCAGGAACGATCCCTCGACGGGCCCGAAGGTGAGGAAGTTCATGACCGTGTCGTCGGGGCCGTCCCCGTCGCAGATGCGGGCGTTCTCGTAGGCGAAGAGCTGCTCGTCGAAGTAGTTCACGCCGGCGTTGGCCGCCGAGACCCGGATCCGGTCGTTGAGGACGGTGACGAACTCGGAGAGGAACTCGTGCTCGGCGTCGTGGAGCACCGACCACCCGCAGCTGCGCTCGCGCAGCATGAGCGGGTAGGGGATGGCCACGACCGGGACGCCGGGGAGCCGCTCCTTGGCCCTCTCGTACGCCCTGGCGACCTTGGGCCCGACCTGGTCGAGGTTGGCCAGCCACATCTCCCGCAGCGCCTCGCACGACCCGGGCAGCGTGCATCCCTGGCCCACTTCGCCGAACAGGGCATCGTTGCCGCCGATGCTGATGAGCACGACCTTCACGCCCGACACGTCGGTCGGCAGGTTGTCGAGCTGGGGGAGCGCCCCGACGACGTCGGCGGGCGAGTCCGGCTCCTGGCCGGGCGGGGAGTACAGCTGCTCGGCCTTGGCACCGGAGCAGGCGAAGAAGTCGAGGGCCATGTCGAGGCTCCGGGCGACCAGGTACGGGAAGGCGGTCGGGCTCCGGCGGCACTCGTTCTCGCCGTCGCCCTTGACGTTCGTCCCGGCGAAGTAGGAGGGCGCGCCCTCGCCCGAGATGTAGGAGTCGCCCAGGGCCACGATGCGCTCCGGTGCGGTCGGGTTGGGGTTGCTCGGCGTCTCGTCGGTGCGGTCGAGCAGGACCCACACCGAACCGAGGCCGAGGAGGACGACGAGGAACAGGCCCTCGCCCCGCATCACGAAGGAGGCGCCGACCAGCCACACCAGTCCGGCGAGGGCCAGCGCCGGCCAGAACGGCAGCTTGAGACGGAGACCCACCAGCACGTAGGTCCCGACGAGGAAGAGGACGACGCCGACGGCGACCACCGCGGCGGGCGGGATGGGGCGCAGCCCCAGCCGAGGCCATCCCTCGCTCATCGCCATGACGCCGAAGCCCATGGCGACGGCCCCCGAGAACGCGGCCCCGCTGTTGGCGAACTGGCTGGCGAGGACGAAGAGCAGGGCGCCGATCGCCGTCGCCGCCACACCGGCCCACGTCACGGTGCGTGCGTGGTCCGGCTCCTCCAGCGAGCGGCGGAGCCCCCGCCGGCAGAGGACGAGGCCCACGAGCGCGAGCAGGAGACCGATCCCGCGGGACCCGACCAGGGAGCTGACCAGGCCAAGCACGAGCCCGACGGGGACGCCCCAGACCCAGCCCTGGCGCGTGGCCCGCCGCAGGAGCGCGCCGGTCGGGAGGAGCCCGCCGACGAGCAACACGAGCGCGACCCCGGCCAGCCAGGCCGCGTCCCGGGCGAACGCCAGCGCCATGGCGCCCGTGCCGGCGGCGAGGAGGGCGACCGCCCCGGCCAGGAACTGGAGGCGCCAGCGCAGCGCCCACCCCCGGACCCGCTCGTTGACCAGCCACAGGCCGACGGCGGTCAGCAACACGCCGACGACGCCGCCGCGGACGGCCGACGTGTCGACGGCGAAGGCCAGGAGGGCCACGCCGGTGAACACGGCCACCAGCCCGACGGTGAAGAACTCGGCCGGCTTCTCGTCCGTCTTGCGACGGGCCCTTTCGCCGACCCGGTCGAGGCCGGCGATCCGGCCGTTCTCGAGCATCACGGCGGAACGCTACGTCTACGCTCGTCGTCCGTGCCGGGGCGTTCCCGCACCAGGAATCGACCGCCACCGTCGATTCCTGGTGCGAGAACGGTGGGAGGGGTCACCGGTCGAATCGGGCCACCGTCTCCACGTGGAAGGTGTGCGGGAAGGTGTCGACCAGGGCGACGTCGGCCAGCGAGTAGCCCGCGCCGGCCAGCAGCGCGGCGTCGCGCCCGAGCGACGCCGGGTCGCAACTCACGAGCACCAGCCTCGGCGCGGCGGCGGCAGCGAGGGCGGTGACGCCGGGGCGGCCCAGCCCCGACCGGGCGGGGTCGGCCACGACGACGTCGGCGGCCCCGCTGCGGCGGGCGTCCCAGCGGGCGACCTCGACCACCACGACCGAGGCGTCGAGGTCGCGGAGGTTCGCCCGGGCGTCGAAGGCCGCCGCCCGTGCGCTCTCCACCGCGGTCACCCGGGCCCCCGTCGCCGCGCCGAGGACCGACCCGAACAGGCCGGTCCCGGCGTACGCGTCGACCAGATGGGAGCCCGGCCCGAGTACGCCGCCCACCGCCTCCTCCACGGCGGCCACGAGGGCGGCGGCGGCGACGGGGCCGGGCTGGAAGAACGAGTCGACCGAGATGCGGAAGAGCCGCCCCGCCACCTCCTCGTGGACGAACGCCCGCTGCTCCCCCTCGCCCACCACGACGACGTCGTCCGGCACCTCCACGTCCGCGGCCGGGCCGGTCGCCCGCGCCAGCCGCTCGCCCGACGCCACGCCGACGCGCAGCAGCACCTCCTCGGCGCCGGGAAAGCGGCCCGCCACGATCAGCTCCTCGAGGAGCGGGTGGGCGGCCAGGCAGGCGTCGGTCGCCACGGCGTCGGTGCCGCCCCGGCGGCGGTGGCCGGCCCGCCCGGAGGGGGACACGGCCAGCCGGGCGGTGGTGCGCAGCGCCGGGCCCGGGAGCGCGACCGGTCGAGGCTCGGGCGGGTCGGGCAGGCGGCCGATGCGGCGCAGGGCGTCCCCCACGATGGCCGCCTTCAACCGCAGCTGCGCGTCGGGCGCCACGTGCTGCCAGGTGCAGCCACCGCAGCCCGCCGCCACCGCCGGGCACGGGGGCGCCACCCGGTCGGGCGAGACGTCCAGCACGCCGACGGCGACGGCCTTGGCGTAGTCCTTCCTCGCCTCCGTGACGCGGGCCGCCACCCGCTCGCCGGGCAGCGCTCCCTCCACGAACACGACCCGCCCGGCGGCGTCGCGGGCCAGCGCGGCGCCGCCCGCGGCCATGGCCGTGGGCGACAGCTCGAGCTCGACCTCGTCCATGGCTCCCAGTGTCGTCGAGCCGACGGCGGCCGGCGGCCCCCAAGGCCGCCGGCCTAGGGCAGCAGCCCGGGCGTGGTCGTGGGAGCGGTGGTGACGGGCACCGTCGTCGGAACGGTGGTGGTCGTGTCGGTGACGGGCGGGACGATCGCCGGCGGCGCCGTGGTGGTGGTGACGGGGGCGGCCGTGGTGGGGACGGTGGTGGTGGCGGCCGGGTCCTCGCCCGGCACGGGCTCGTCGAACGGCACCGGCGCCCGCGACCCCCCGAGCACGTAGACCGGCGTCCCGACGGGGACGGTGTCGAAGAACCACTTCGACGCCGACATCGGGATGCGGACGCAGCCGTGCGACGCCGGCGCCCCGGGCACGCTGGGCGACCCGTGGATGGCGATGCCGCCGTTGAAGTACAGCGGGTTGTAGAGCTTGCCCAGGCGGCTCACACGCAGCCCGTTGATCTTGCGCAGCACCTTGAACGATCCTCCGGGGGTGACGGCCTTGGCGCACGCGCCGTCCACGCAGTACCGCTTGTTGTTGCCCGTCGACACCGACAGCGTGCGCACCAGCTGACCGCCCTGCCACAGGGCGAGGACCTGCTTGGGGAGGTCGATCTCGACCCGGTCGGGGCCGCCTTCGGCGAACATGGGCCCCGGGAGCTGGGCGGTGGCCAGGGCGGCGATCACGTCGTCCGTCGCCCGGCTGGTGCGGGCCATGCCGGTGACCTTCTGGAACGCCATGACGGCGTGGCCGGTCGTGGCGTCGAAGTTGCCGTCGACGGGGCCGACGTCGTAGCGCAGGGCCGCCAGCTTCTGCTCCAGGGCCAGGACCTCGGGGCCCGAGGCGCCCCGGCCCAGGCCGGGCGGCGGTGCGGTGGTGGCCGTCGTGCCGGGTGCGGGGACGGTGGTGGCGACCGTGGTGGTGGGCGCCGGCGTGGTCGTCGTGGTGGTGGGCGCCGTCGTGGTGGTGGTCGCCCGGCGGACGGCGGCGGCCGGCTCGGGCGGCGGCCCGCTGTAGCTCCGGCAGCTGGTGAGGACCAGCGCGATCACCGAACCGGCAGCGACGAGCTTGACGAGGGGTGCGGCGGCAGGCATTGGCTCGACCGATCGGAGAGGGCGGAGTGGCGTCGACGCCGGTATCACGGCTGCTTTGGACGCCACAGTATGGAAGAACCATTCCAAGAAATCGAACCCGCTACACGCCCGGCGCCGCCTGCGGGACGACGGCCGGCTCGGTGGCCCGGTCGTCGAGTGTGGCGAGGAAGGCGGGCCGGGCGACGCGGATCCACATGACGACGGCGGCGAGGACCAGGGCGCCGCCGATGGTCGCGTCGGCCAGCCCGACCCGGTCCGCCACCACGCCCTGGACCAGCGCGCCGAGCGGGTACACGGTGCCGAGGGCGACGAAGAAGAGGCTGGAGACCCGGGCCCGGTAGGCCTCCGGCGCCCGTACGAGCACGACGGTGCTGAGGCCGGTGAGCACGCCGATGTAGAGGAGGCCCACGAGCCCGAGGGCGGCCACCGAGGTGGCCACCGACGGCGCCAGGGCGTACGCGCACAGCCCGGCGGCCGTGGCCAGGAGGGACGCCACCACCATGCGGCGCCGTCCGAAGCGGTCGGCCAGCGGGGCGACGAGCAGCGCACCGGCCACCGCCCCGACGCCCTGGGCCGTCGTGAGCGCGCCGGTCACGGCCGCCGTGGTCTCCGCGCTGCCCGTCGACACCAGCGCCGCCTTGGCCGGGACGAGCGCGATGAACGGGGACAGGAGGAAGGCGGCCAGCGAGATCAGGACGATGGCCGACCGGCACGCCGGCTCGCGCCAGGCGACGCGGGCGCCGTCGGAGATGGCGCGCCCGAGGCGCTCGGGGGCCGGCGGCTCCCGGGGCGGGACGCGCAGCACGAGGACGGCCGCCACCACGGCCAGGAACGACGCGGCGTTGACGGCGAAGGCGAGGGAGAACGAGCCCACCGACACGACGACGGCGGCCAGGGCCGGCCCCACGACCCGGCCCAGGTTGTACTGGGCCATGCCGAGCGACGACGCGGCGAGCACCTCGTCCCGGGGCACGAGGTCGGGGACGAGCGCCTGCTGGACCGGGAAGAGCAGCGCCGCCATGCACCCGCCCAGGAAGACGACGAAGGTGACGACCCCGGGCGAGGCCCGGCCGGTGGCCGACAGCACGGCCAGCCCGCCGGCGAGGGCCGTCTCCACCAGGTTGCCGACCAGCAGCCACCGCCGGCGGTCGGTCCGGTCGGCGATGGCGCCGCCCACCGGCGAGAGCAGGCCGAGGGGCAGGAAGGCGGCGACCGCCACCAGGGCGGTCCACCCCGCCTTCCCCGTCTGCGCGGTGACCAGGGCGCCGACGGCCACCGTCTGCATCCACGTGCCGATGTTCGACACCAGGCTCGACGACCACAGGAGGGCGAAGTCCCGGTGGCGGAGCGGGCGGAACGACGAGCCGAGGAACCGCACGGCGCCGGGGCGGTCAGGCGGAGAGCTTGACGGCGCGGGTCGGGCAGCGCCGGGCGGCGTCCCGGACGGCCCGCTCGAGCGACGGCGCCGGCTCGTCCTGCGTCACGGCGCCGGCGCCGGCCCGGACCTCGAAGACCTCCGGCGCGATGCGGGCGCAGATCCCGTTGCCCTGGCAGCGCAACGGGTCGACGACGACCCTCACCCGCCGGCGCCCGCCCCCGCCGCCACGGCGTCGTCGAGGCCCTGCTGGAGCGTGTTCCACGACAGGGTGGCGCACTTGATGCGGACCGGGAAGCGGACCACCCCCTGGAGCGCCTCCAGGTCGCCCAGCTGCACGGCGTCGCCGTCCCCCGCCCCGGTGGCGCCCGCCGGCTCCGGCTGCCCGTCGGCGTCCAGCCGCTGCTCGTGGATCGACATCATCCCCTTGAAGGCGCGGATCACGGCCCGGGCCTCCGCCACCGTCCGCCCCTTCACGGCGGCGGACATCATCGACGCCGAGGACTGGCTGATCGAGCAGCCCTGGCCGCCGATCTTGAGGTCGGCGACCACGCCGTCCTCGACCACCAGGTACACCACGATCTCGTCGCCGCACAGCGGGTTGTAGCCCTCGACCCGGAGGGCGGGCGGCGACTCCAGCTCCCCACGGTTCCGCGGCGACCGGTAGTGGTCGAGGATGATCTCGCGGTACAGGTCTTCGAGGCCCATGACGGTGGTGCTCCCTAGCAGAAGAGGTCGGACGTGGCGTCCAGGGCGTCGGCCAGCGCGTCCACGTCGGACTCGTCGTTGTAGACGTAGAACGACGCCCGCGCCGTGGCGCCGACGCCCAGCCGCCGCATCAACGGCTTGGCGCAGTGGTGGCCGGCCCGGACGCACACCCCGGCCTGGTCCAGCACCTGCGAGATGTCGTGGGGGTGGACGTCCTTGTAGGCGAAGGAGACCACGCCGCCCCGCTGGGCCGGCTCGGACGGTCCGAAGATCCGCAGGTCGTCGCCGTGGCGGGCGGTGAGCGTGCGCATGGCGTAGGCGGTGAGGCGGACCTCGTGCTCCCGGACCGCCTCCATGCCCAGGCCCTGGAGGTAGTCGATGGCCGCGCCCAGGCCGATGGTCTCGGCGATGGGCGGGGTGCCCGCCTCGAACTTCCAGGGCAGCTCGTTGGGCGTGAACCCGTCGAGGCGCACGTCGCGGATCATCTCGCCGCCCCCCAGGAACGGGGGCATGGCGTCGAGCAGCTCCTCGCGGCCCCACAGCACCCCGACCCCGGTGGGGCCGAGAAGCTTGTGACCGGTGAAGGCGAAGAAGTCGGCGCCCAGCTCCGTCACGTCGGTGACCAGGTGCGGCGCGTACTGCGCCCCGTCCACGACCACGACGGCGCCCGCGGCGTGGGCCGCATCGGCGATCCGGCGCACGGGGGTGAGCGTCCCGAGAACGTTCGACATGGCGGTGATGCCCACCAGCCGGACCCCGTCCACCAGGCGGTCGAGGTCGGCGAGGTCGAGGTGGCCGTCCTGCCCGAGCGGGATGTAGCGGAGCTCGAAGCCGAGCTGCTCCCTGAGGATGAGCCAGGGCACCAGGTTGGCGTGGTGCTCGATCTCGCTCAGCAGCACGGCGTCGCCGGGCCTGAGGTTGGCCCGCCCCCAGGAGTGGGCGACGAGGTTGAGGCACTCGGTGCCGTTCTTGGCGAAGACGATCTCGCGCGACGAACTGGCCCCCACGAACCGGGCCACCTTGTCGCGCGCCTCTTCCATCAGCCGGGTGGCCTGCTCGGCGATGGTGTAGACGCCCCGGTGCACGTTGGCGTGGGTCGTCTCGTAGTAGTGGTCCATGGCGTCCAGGACGGCCTGCGGCTTCTGCGACGACGCCGCCGAGTCGAGGTACACCAGCGGGCGGCCGTCGGCCTGGGCCCGGTCGAGGATGGGGAAGTCCTTGCGGATGGTGGCGACGTCGAGGCCGGTCATCGTACCGCCCGCCACGCCTCGTAGCCCTCCGCTTCCAGCCGCCGGGCCAGCCCCGGCCCCCCGCTCTCGACGATCCGCCCGTCCACCATGATGTGGACCCGATCGGGGGTGAGCGCGTCGAGGATGCGCTGGTAGTGGGTGATGAGCAGCACGCCGAGGTGGGGCCGGGCGGACCGGACCTCCTCCACGCCCCGGGCCACGATGCGGAGGGCGTCGATGTCGAGCCCCGAGTCGGTCTCGTCGAGGATCGCCACGTCGGGCTCGAGGATGGCCATCTGGAGGACCTCGTTGCGCTTCTTCTCGCCGCCCGAGAAGCCCTCGTTGAGGTGGCGGTCGCCGAACGACGGGTCCATGTCGAGCTTCTTCATCCAGTCCATGATCGCCAGCCGCAGCTCGAGCACCGACAGGTCGATGCCGCGTCGGGCCGACAGCGCCTGGCGCAGGAACTGGATGACGGGGACCCCCGGGATCTCCTCGGGGTACTGGAAGGCGAGGAAGAGCCCGGCCTTGCCGCGCACGTCGGTGGGCCACTCGGTGACGTCCTCGCCCTTGTAGACGATGCGCCCCGACGTGACCTGGTAGTCGGGGTTGCCGAGGATGGTGTTGGCGAGGGTCGACTTCCCCGACCCGTTCGGCCCCATGATGGCGTGCACCTCGCCGGGAGCCACCGCGAGGTCCACGCCCCGCAGGATCTCCGTGTCCTCGACGGCGACGTGCAGGTCCTCGATCGACAGAACGGGCTCAGCCACGACCGAATTCTATTACCACTACGCGGGTAGTGGAAATGGTGGTCGCCGCCGCAACCGGAGGTTGCTCGGCGAGCCCCGTCGGGCGGGGAGGGCCGGCGGAGCCGGCCCTCCCCGCACTGTCGTTCATCGGCGCCGGGCTGGCGCAGGGTTGGCCTAGCCTCGCTCTTGTGGCGGAGGGGTGGAACTTCACGGGCGAGAGCGTGGCCCTCGGGTCGCACGACGGCATCGTCACGCTCGTGCAGGGTTCCGCCTTCTGCATCTCCGGGCGGTCGGGCGACCTGGTGGGCGGGGCGGCTCACGGGCTGTTCTTCAGGGACAGCCGCTTCCTCTCCCGCTTCGAGCTGCGCATCAACGGCCAGTCCCCCGAGCCGCTGGCGGCCACCACGAGCGACCCGTTCAGCGGCGTCTTCGTGTCCCGCACGCGGCCCCGGTCCGGACAGGCGGACAGCACGCTGCTGGTGCTGCGCCACCGGTACATCGGCCGGGGGATGCGCGAGGACCTGGTCATCCGCAACTTCGCCGACGAACCGGCCTACTGCGCGGTGGAGTTCGTGATGGACGCCGACTTCGCCCACCTCTTCGACGTGAAGGAGGGCCGCGCCGGCACCGACCCCGACCGCGAGCTGGAGGTGTCCGAGGAGGGCGGCGCCCTGGTCTTCCGGGTGCGCAAGGGGGCGTTCCGGCGGGGCGCCAAGGTGTCGTTCAGCCAGCGGGCCCAGATCGGCACCGGCCGGGCCATGTTCGAGGTCATCGTCCCCGCCCGCTCCGAGTGGACGACGTGCACCCAGCTCACCCCCCTCATCGACGGCGAGCCCATCGAGCCCCGCTACCCGTGCGGGGAGCCGGTGAGCCGGGCCACGCCGGTCGAGCGCATGGCGCGGTGGCGCAAGCAGATGCCCGCCGTGCACACCAACCACGAGGGCCTGCGGCGGGCGGTGCGGCACAGCGCCGAGGACCTCGGCGCGCTGCGCATCTTCGACCCCGACTTCCCCGAGCGGGCGGTGGTGGCGGCCGGCGCCCCGTGGTTCATGACCCTGTTCGGCCGCGACTCGATCCTCACGGCCTGGATGGCGCTGCTCGTCGACCCCGACCTCGCCCTGGGCACGCTCCAGACGCTGGCCCGCTTCCAGGGCACCCGCGTCGATCCCCGCCGGGACG
Source organism: Acidimicrobiales bacterium (assembly GCA_035540975.1). Lineage (NCBI taxonomy): Bacteria > Bacillati > Actinomycetota > Acidimicrobiia > Acidimicrobiales > Acidimicrobiales bacterium. The sequence continues at coordinate 29,561 of DATLFN010000034.1, read as the reverse complement.
AGGAGCCGGGGAAGATCCTCCACGAGATGCGCTTCGGCGAGGCGGCGTCGCTCTCGCTGGGCGGCGGCCACGTCTACTACGGGTCGGCGGACGCCACGCCGCTGTTCGTGATGCTGCTGGGGGAGATGCGCCGGTGGGGGCTGGCCGGCGAGATCGTCGACCAGCTGATGCCCCACGCCGACCGGGCCATGGAGTGGATCGAGGAGTACGGCGACCGGGACGGCGACGGCTACGTCGAGTACCAGCGGGCCAGCGACCGGGGGCTGGCGAACCAGGGCTGGAAGGACTCGTGGGACGGCGTGCGCTTCGCCGACGGCGAGGTGGCCAAGCCGCCCATCGCCCTGTGCGAGGTGCAGGGCTACGTCTACGGCGCCTACCTGGCGCGCATGCACTTCGCCACCGAGCAGAGGGACACGGCCACCGCCGAGCGCTACCGGGCCAAGGCGGCGGAGCTGAAGGCCAGGTTCAACCGGGACTTCTGGCTGGAGGACAAGGGCTGGTACGCCATCGCCCTCGACGGCCGGAAGCGGCCGGTGGACTCGCTGGCGTCGAACATGGGCCACTGCCTGTGGACCGGCATCGTGGACAAGGACAAGGCGCCCCTGGTGGCGGAGAGGCTCATGTCGCCCGAGATGTTCAGCGGGTGGGGCGTGCGCACGCTGGCCACCACCATGGGCGGCTACAACCCGATCAGCTACCACTGCGGGTCGGTCTGGCCCCACGACAACGCCATCATCGCCGCCGGCCTCATGCGCTACGGGTTCGTCGAGGAGGCGCAGCGGGTCGTCCTGGCCATGCTCGACGCCGCCCACAGCCAAGGTGGGCGGCTCCCGGAGCTGTTCACCGGCATGGACCGGTCGGAGTACCCCGGCGTGGTGGGCTACCCGACGTCGTGCCAGCCCCAGGCGTGGTCGGCGGCCGCGCCGCTGATGTTCCTGCGCGTGCTGCTGCGCCTCGACCCGTGGGTGCCCCACGGCCTGGTCTGGGTGTCGCCCGCCCTGCCGCCCGAGATCCGCCGCCTCAAGGTGGAGCGCATCCCCCTGGCCGGCCGGCGCGTCGAGGTGCTGGCCGAGGACGGCAACGTGAAGGTCGAGGGGTTGCCGAACGAGGTGCGGGTCATCACCGAGCCCCGCGACCCCCTGACCGCCACCGAGTAGTGCTTCGACCTCGTTCGTTCCGAGCAGGGGCGGCCGCTCGTCAGCCGGCGGGCGGCTCCCACCGCTCCACCAGGCCGGCGGGGTCGGGCCGGCGACTGCCCTTGGCGTCGCCCTCGTGGGGGGTGCCCAGGTACAGGAAGCCGACGATGGCGTCGTGCTCGCCGAGGCCGAGAGCGGCCTTCACCCGCGGGTCGTAGGCGGCGTCGCCGGTGCGCCACATCGAGCCGTAGCCGAGCGCGGTGGCGGCCACGAGGACGTTCTGGGCGGCGGCCGCGGCGGCGGCGAACTGCTCGACCCAGGGGATGGTCTCGCTGTGGCGGTGGACGGCACCCACCACCAGCACGAGCGGCGCCCGCCCCAGCTTGGTCCGCTCCTTGTCGAGCTGGCCGGGCGTGGGCTGGGCGCCCACCGCCTCGCAGCGGTGGAGGTAGGCGTCGGCCAGCACCTGCCCGAAGGCGTCCTTGGCATGGCCCTGGAGGATCACGAACCGGAACGGGCGCAGCTCCCCGTGGTCGGGCGCGGCGGCCGCCGCCTCCAGGATGCGGCTGAGGTCGCGGCCGGCGGGAGCCGGTTCGGTGAGCCGGCCGGTGGAGCGGCGGGCGAAGATGGCGTCGAGGGCGTCCACTGCTACCAGCCCCTCGCGACCCACTCGTCGAGGTGGGGGCGCTCGGTCCCGATGGTGGTGTCCGCGCCGTGGCCCGGCATCACCACGGTGTCGGCGTCGAGGGGGAGGAGGCGCTCCGAGATGGACCGGATGATGGCCGGGAAGTCCCCGTAGGGAGGCCGGGTGGCGCCGGGGCCGCCAGGGAAGAGGGTGTCGCCGGCGAAGAGGACGAGGTGGCCCTCGAGGACGAAGGAGGTGGACCCCGGCGTGTGGCCGGGCGTGAACACGGTGCGCAGGCGCAGGCCGCCGACGTCGAGCACCTCCCCGTCGACCAGGGCGAAGTCGGCGTCTCCGGAGCGGAGCATGAAGGCGTCGGCCGGCGCGATCCCGACGGGGAGCCCGGCCGCCCGCACGCCGGGCACGGCGGCGACGTGGTCGTGGTGGCCGTGGGTCTGGAGGACCCGCCCGACGCCGAGCCGGCGGCACATGCGGACCAGCTGGGGGGCGTCGTCGGCGGCGTCGAGGAGGACCGCCTCGCCCGTCGCCTTGCAGCGCAGGACGTGCACGTTGGTCGAGAGCGGCCCCACGACGACCCGGTGGATCTCGGCGCGGTCGTCCTCGTGGTGCAGCACGGGGCGAGACCGTAGCCCGCGGTACTGTCCGCCAATGGTCGTGATCTACGGCGTGATCGTCGTGGCGATCGTCTTCGCCATCGCCGCCGTGGTCGTCGGTCGGGAGGCCCGCCGCCTCGACGCCGTACCCCCCCAGCCCACCTTCGACCTCGACGAGGCCGTGCAGTGGGTGGCGGAGAACCTGCCCTTCGAGGTGAGCGCCGTCCTCAGCTACGACGACGTCCGGCGCATCATCGACTGGAACCTGGAGTACTTCCGCATGAAGGGCGTGTCGGGGAACGGCCACTCGCCCCAGCCCGACGGTCCCGTGGTGGTCGGCGGGGCGGAGACGGTCGACTACGTGCTCACCCGGGCCGAGGCGGTCGGGTCGCCCTACACGGCCACCCAGGTCCACGCCGTGCTGGACGCCCAGATGAGCTATCTGGAGGCGATCGGCGCCATCGGCCCCGAGGCGCCACCCGACGAAGCGGCGGGCGGAATGGCGCGCGCATGACGGGTTGCGATGTGGTTTCATGGGCGTACCAGAGAAAGGAGGTGGTCCAACTGCACAGTCAACGTTTCGGGACCCTGGAGGTGGCTGGCCGCTGACGCGGCAGCTGGACCACCCGGCGAGACCCAGCCAGACACCGCCTGAGCACCCGGGTCGGAGCATGGTCCCTTCCGACGACGTCCGAAGCTCGGGTCCTTTCCAGTGATGTTCGAGACGAGGGAGCGCTCCGGCGCTCCCTCGTCGCCGTCCCCGGCCCGATCGGGGGCGGCATGACCGGCGAACCGGCCCGTCCGGCCCGGTTCCGCCACCACCGGTGGCTGGGCGACAAGCGGGCCATGGTGGTGCACGACCTCGGCGCGGCCGGGCCCGCCTGCCGGCTCGACGACCTCCTGGCGTCGGAGCGGTTCGCCACCTTCGGGCCCGACTCGCTGCCCGAAGCCCGCAACCGCGGGTACCGCCCGTGCCGGCGGTGCACCGGCTGACCTTTCCACGTCGTTCGTTCGCTCCGCTCACTCCGTCCGGTCGCGTCGGATCGCCGGTCCGCAGCCGCAGAGGCCGCCTCCGGCGAGTGCGGCCACGGACCACGGACCCGGCGCGGCGAACGCGTCGAACCGGTCCGGTCGGTACGAGGGACGGCGCGAACCGGGTCGAAGTGACGGGCGGGAGGAGCCGTCCGGGCGTACCGTGGCAGCGTGGACACGGCGATCGACTCGGGGGGCCTGCGCCTGCGCGGGTACCTGGCCCGGCCGCCGGCGACGTCGGGCGGGCCCGGGCTGACCCGTCACGGGCTCGTCGTGTGCCACGGCTTCCCGAGCGGACCGGGCGGCGCGGCCACGGCCGCCCGCACGTACCCGCACCTGGCCGACCGCATCGCGGCGGACGCCGGGTGGGTCGTCCTCACCTTCAACTTCCGGGGCACCGGGGAGTCGGAGGGTGACTTCTCGCTGGGCGGGTGGGTCGCCGACCTGCGGGCGGCGGTCGACTACCTGCTGGAGGTCACCGACGTCGACGGCGTCTGGCTGTGCGGGTTCAGCACCGGCGGCTCACTGGCGCTGTGCGCGGCCGGCGAGGACGAGCGGGTCGGCGGGGTGGCGTCGTTCTCGGCGCCCGCCGACTTCGACGCCTGGGCCGCCGACCCCAAGCGCTTCGCCCACCACGCCCGCACCATCGGGGTGGTCCGCGACCAGGCGTTCCCCCGCGACCCCGCGGCGTGGGCCCGCGAGCTCAGCGACATACGGCCCATCGCCCTCATCGGCAAGGTCCCGCCCCGGCCCGTCCTGCTGGTGCACGGCGCCGAGGACGACGACGTCTCGGTGATGGACGCCCGCGCCCTGGCGGACGCCGCCGAGGGCCAGGTCGAGCTCCGCGTGCTCAGCGGGGCGGGCAGCCGCCTGCGCCACGACCCCCGCGCCATCGCTGTCCTCCTGGGCTGGCTCGACCGCCAGTCCTGAGCCCCAGCGGCCGTCTGGCACCGGGAATCGACACCCGGGCGCCGGATCCCGGTGCCAGAGCCGTGCCGGGGGCGTTCAGCCGAGGGCGGCGCGCAGGGCGCGGGCGGCGTCCTCGGGGTCGGCCGCCTCGGTCAGCCAGCGGACCACGACGAAGCGGCGCACGCCGGCGGCCAGGAGGGGCCCGACGGTGGCCGGCGTCACCCCGCCGGTGACGAACACGGGGCGGCCGGCGGTGCGCACGGCGTAGGCGGCGTAGTCGCGGCCGGTGCCCGGGCGGCCCGGCTTGGTGGGCGTCGCGGTGACGGGGCCGGCGGACACGTAGTCGACGGGTTCGGCGACGCTGGCGTCCACCTCGGCGGGGGCGTGGGTGGACAGCCCCACGACGGCGTCGGGCCCGAGGATGCGGCGGGCCAGCGACGGCGGGGCGTCGTCCTGGCCGACGTGCACGCCGTCGGCCCCGACCTCGAGGGCGAGGTCGGGGCGGTCGTTGAGGACGAACGGGACGCCCGCCGCCCGGCACACCTCGGCCGCCACCCGGGCCCGGGCCAGGAGGGGCCGGGCGTCGAGGTGCTTGTCCCGCAGCTGGACGACCTCGACGCCGCCCCGGAGGCACGCCGCCAGGAAGTCGGGCAGGTCGGGCCGGTCGGGCGTGCACAGGTAGAGGCGCCGCCCGCCCAGTGGTCCGCCGTCGTGCCCGTCCCCGGCGCCCTCCGTCCCCGCTTCAGCCACCGGCGACCGCCCGCACCAGCTCGAGGCGGTCGCCCTCGGCCAGCGCCGTCGTCGCCACGTCGGCCCGCCGCACCGGCTCGCCGTTGCGCTCCACCAGCACCCACCGCCCGCCCAGGCCCAGGGCGGCCAGGAGGTCGGCCACGGTGGCGCCCTCGGCCAGCACCACCGCGTCGCCATTGGCCGTCACCCGCATCCCGCCGACGGTAGCGGCGCTTTCAGTGCACTGAACGGGTCAGGACGGGCGGGGCGGGGCGGCGGCCCTGGCGGCGGCCTTCTTCTCCGCCTTGTACTGCCGCACGCGGGCGAGGCTCTCGGCGTCGACGATGTCGGCGACGGACATGTACGAGCCCGCCTGCCCGTACGGCCCGGCCGCCTCCTCCCAACCGGGGGGCCGGACGCCCAGCTGCTTGCCCAGCAGGGCCACGAAGATGCGGGCCTTCTGGTCGCCGAAGCCGGGCAGGGCCTTGACCCGGTTCAACAGGTCGGCGCCGTCGGCCGCCTTCTTCCACACGTTGGCCGCCTTGCCGCCGTACTCGTCGACCACGACCCGGCACAGCTGCTGCACCCGCTTGGCGTTGGCCGCCGGGAAGCGGTGGACGGCGGGGGGGCCGGCGAACGCCTTGGTGAGCTCGTCGGGGTCCATGGCGGCGATCTCGGCCGCGTCCAGCCGGCCGCCGAGTCGCTCCTTGACGGTGAGCGGGCCCCTGAACGCCCACTCCAGCGGGATCTGCTGGTCGAGCACCATGCCGACGAGCAGGGCCAGCGGGTCCCTGCTCAGCAGGGCGTCGGCCTCGGGGTGCTGCGACAGGGCGAGCTCGGGCGCCATCAGGCCGTCCGGGGGTCGATGGCTTCGGGGTCGATCTCGTAGCGGGCGATGGCGTCGGCCACGTCCTCCGCCTTGCCCTCCCCCGTGTCGGCCAGGGCCTTGAGCACGGCGACGACGACATGGCCGGCGTCGACCTCGAAGTGGCGGCGCAGGCCGGCCATGGTGTCGGAGCGGCCGTAGCCGTCGGTGCCCAGCGGGGTGAAGTGGCCGGGGACCCAGCGCGACACCTGGTCGGGCACCACCTTCATGAAGTCGGTGACGGCGACGAACGGCCCCTCCGCGCCCGAGAGCGCCTCGGTGACGTACGGCGTCCGCGGCGGCTCGGTGGGGTGCAGGCGGTTCCACCGCTCGGTGGACAGCGCGTCCTCCCGCAGCGCCTTGTACGACGTGGCGCTCCAGCACTCGACGGCCACGTCGTGGTCGTCGGCCAGCAGCCGCTGCGCCTCGAGGGTCGCCCCGTAGGCGCTCCCGCTGAACAGGACGGTGGCCCGTCGGGACGGCCCCTCGGGGGCCTCGGCGAAGCGGTACAGGCCCCGGATGATGCCCTGCTCCACCCCCGCGGGCTTGGGCGGCATCACGTAGTTCTCGTTGTAGAGGGTGAGGTAGTAGAAGCGGTCCTCGGGCACCTCGCCGTACATCGTCTCGATGCCGTACCGGATGATCTCGGCCACCTCGTAGGCGAAGGCGGGGTCGTAGGCGGCGCAGTTGGGCACCGCCGACGCCAGCAGCAGCGAGTGGCCGTCCTGGTGCTGGAGGCCCTCGCCGTTGAGCGTGGTGCGGCCGGCGGTGGCGCCCAGCATGAAGCCGCGGCCCCGCATGTCGCCGAACGCCCAGACCAGGTCCATGGTCCGCTGGAAGCCGAACATCGAATAGAAGATGTAGAAGGGCACCATGGGCTGGCCCCACGTGGCGTAGGCGGTGCCGGCGGCGGTGAAAGACGCCATCGACCCCGCCTCGGTGATGCCCTCCTCGAGGATCTGGCCGCTGCGGTCCTCCTTGTAGAACGACAGGGCGGCGGCGTCCACCGGCTCGTACTTCTGCCCGAACGGGGCGTAGATCGAGAACTCCTTGAACAGCCCGTCCATGCCGAACGTCCGCGCCTCGTCGGGGATGATCGGCACCACCCGGGCGCCCATGCCCTTGTCCCGCAGGAGGTTGCGGGCCAGGCGGGCGAAGCCCATGGTGGTCGAGAACTCCCGGCCCTTGGAGCCCTCGGCGAACTCGGCGAAGGCCTTGTCGTTGGGCGCCGGCAGGGGCCGCCACTTGAACGTGCGGCGGGGGAGGGGGCCGTCCAGCGCCCGGCGGCGCTCCATGAGGTACTCGTGCTCAGGAGTGCCCTCGGCCGGCCGATAGTACGGCGGGAACTTGGCGTCCAGCCCCTCGTCGGGGATCTGGTCGTGCAGGTGCAGGCGGTCCCGCAGGGTGGCCAGCTGCTCCTTGTTCATCGTCTTTATCTGGTGGGTGGCGTTGCGCGCCTCGATCTCGGGGCCGAGCGTCCATCCCTTGATCGTCTTGGCCAGGATGACGGTGGGTGTCCCCTGGTGCTCGACGGCCGACTTGTAGGCGGCGTAGAGCTTGCGGTAGTCGTGGCCGCCCCGGGGCAGGGTGCGCAGCTCGTCGTCGCTCAGGTGCTCGACCATCTTGCGCAGGCGGGGGTCGGGGCCGAAGAACCTCTCGCGGATGTACGCCCCGCTCTCGACGGAGAGCTTCTGGTACTCGCCGTCGACGGTGGTGTTCATCTTGTTGAGCAGCACGCCCTCGTGGTCGCGGGCCAGCAGCTCGTCCCACTTGGAGCCCCAGATCACCTTGATGACGTTCCACCCGGCGCCGCGGAAGACGGCCTCCAGCTCCTGGATGATCTTGCCGTTGCCGCGAACGGGGCCGTCGAGGCGCTGGAGGTTGCAGTTGACGACGAAGATCAGGTTGTCCAGTGCGTCGCGGGCGGCCAGCGACAGGGCGCCCAGGGACTCCGGCTCGTCCACCTCACCGTCGCCCAGGAAGCACCACACCTTCGACCCGCTGGTGTCGGCGATGCGGCGGTTCTGCAGGTACCGGTTGAACCGGGCCTGGTAGATGGCGTTGATGGGGCCGAGGCCCATGGAGACGGTGGGGAACTCCCAGAAGTCGGGCATGAGCCGCGGGTGGGGGTACGAGGACAGGCCCTTGCCCCCCAGCTCGCGGCGGAAGTGGTCGAGCTGCTCCTCGCTCAGCCGTCCCTCGAGGAAGGCCCGGGCGTAGATGCCGGGGGCGGCGTGGCCCTGGAAGTACACCTGGTCGCCGGGAAGGCCGTCGTCCTTTCCCCGGAAGAAGTGGTTGAAGCCGACCTCGTACAGGCTGGCCGAGCTGGCATAGGTGGCCAGGTGGCCCCCGATGCCCTTGGACAGGGTGTTGGCCCGGGTGACCATCACCGCCGCGTTCCAGCGGATGTAGGCGCGGATGCGACGCTCGATGTGCTCCTCGCCGGGGAACCACGGCTCCATGTCGGGCGGGATGGTGTTGACGTAGGGGGTCGAGACGGTGGCGGGGAAGCCCACCTGCTGCTCGAGGGCCCGTGCCAGCAGCTTCATCAGGAGGAACCGCCCACGGCGCTTGCCCCGGCTGTCGACGACGGCGTCGAAGGAGTCGAGCCACTCCGACGTCTCCTCGGGATCGATGTCGGGGAGCTGGTGGGCGAAGCCGTCGAAGATCAGCGGGTCGGCCATGCTCCATCGTCGCGCGTGCGGCGAAGCTTGCCCGGACCGGCGGCGGCGACCACGGGCGCGGCAGGATGGCGGCATCGCGACGGTCACGAAGGTGTACACGGACGGGGCCTGCATCGGGAACCCGGGGCCGGGGGGATGGGCGTGGGCCGTCCCCGAGGGACCGTGGGCGTCCGGCGCCGAAGCCAGGACCACCAACCAGCGCATGGAGATCAAGGCCGCCCTCGAGGCGGTGCGCTCCCACGACGGCCCCCTCGAGGTGGTGAGCGACTCCACCTATGTCGTCAACTGCTTCCGCGACCGCTGGTGGGAGGGGTGGCTGGCCCGCGACTGGACCAACAAGGCCCGCCAGCCCGTCGCCAACCGGGACCTGTGGGAGCCGCTGATCGACCTCGTCCGCGCCGACCCCGGGCGCGTCCGGTTCACGTGGGTCAAGGGCCACTCGTCGGACGCCATGAACGACCTGGTCGACCGGCTGGCCGTGCAGGCCGCCCGGGCCCAGGAGGGGGCGCGGGGCGAGGGGACGCCCGACCGGCTCGGGCCCGCCGACGCCCCCGGCGTGGCATCGGCCGCCGACCCCACCGCCGTCCCCGGCGTCCCCCAGGGCCGCCGGCTGGTGGTCGCCGGGCACCGGCCGCCCGAGCTGGGCGGCTACACGCCCAACCCCGTCGCCGACGGCGTGCGGTCGCGCCTGGGCGAGATCCTGGCCGCCAAACGGGAGCTGCACCCGGACCTGGTGGTGCTCACCGGGATGGGGCTCGGGACCGAGCAGCTGGCCGCCGAGGCGGCCCTGGAGGCCGGCGTGCCCTTCGTCGCCGTGCTCGCCTTCCCGGGCCAGGACGCCATGTGGCCGGCGGAGACCAGGGATCGTTTCGCCCGCCTCCTCGACAAGGCCGACGCCCAGGTGCTCCTCCAGGCCAGGGCGCCGTCGGGCAGGCAGGCGGTGTCGGGCGCCCTCGGCCGGCGCGACGCCTGGCTGGCCCGCCATGCCGAGGAGGCGATCGTGGTCTGGGACGGCGACGACGCCCTGGTCGGCCGGCTCGTGCGCAGCCTCCGGGACCACCTGGGCGAGGAGGAGGTCTGGGTCCTCGACCCCCACCGGTAGGGGCGGTCGGGCCCGGCGACGGGGGCTACCGGGTCGGTAGGGTCGCCGCGTGAGGGTCGGCGTCGACACGGGGGGCACGTTCACCGACGTGGTGGGCGCCGACGGGCGGATCGCCAAGGTGCTCTCCACGCCCGACGACCCCGCCCGGGGTCTGGCCGCCGGCCTGGGCGAGCTGGGGGACGAGCGGCCCCGGCTGCTGGCCCACGGGACCACCGTCGCCACCAACGCCCTGCTCGAGCGGCGGGGAGCCCGCGTCGCCCTGGTGACCACGGCGGGGCTGGCCGACGTCATCGAGATCGCCCGCCAGGACCGCCCGTCGCTCTACGACCAGTGGGCCGACCGCCCCGAGCCGCTGGTCCCCCGGGAGCTGCGCCTGGAGGTGGGCGGGCGGCTGGCGGCCGACGGCACGGAGGTGGAGCCCGTCGACCCCGCCGCCGTGCCGGCGGTTCCCGAGGGCGTCGAGGCCGTGGCGGTGTGCCTGCTCCACGCCGACCTCGACGCCCGCCACGAGCGTGCCGTGGCCGCCGTCCTGCGGGAGCGGGGGCTGGACGTGGTGTGCTCCACCGACGTGTCGCCCGAGTTCCGGGAGTACGAGCGGACGGTGACGACCGTCGTCGACGCCTACCTGCGCCCGGCGTGCCGCGCCTACCTGGGCCGGCTGGCCGGGCTGGCCGGCGAGGTGCTGGTGATGACGTCGGCCGGCGGGCTGGTGGGCCTGGCCGAGGGGGCCGACCGGCCCGCCTCCCTGCTGCTGTCGGGGCCGGCGGGCGGGGTGCGGGCGGCCGCCGCGGCGGCGACGGCGGCCGGCTACCCGGACGCCGTGAGCTTCGACATGGGCGGCACCAGCACCGACGTGTGCCTGATACTCGGCGGATCGCCCGCACCGGCCGCCGAGCGGACGGTGGCCGGGCTGCCCGTCCGCCTCCCGGCTCTCGACATCCACACCATCGGCGCCGGAGGCGGCTCGATCGCCCGCCTCGACCCGGGCGGCGCCCTGGCCGTCGGGCCCCGCAGCGCCGGCGCCGCACCCGGCCCCGCCTGCTACGGCCGGGGCGGCACCGACCCGACGGTCACCGACGCCGACCTCATCGCCGGCCGCATCCCCCACGACGCCCCCTTCCCCGGCATCGGCACCCTCGACGTGGACGCCGCCCTGGCCGCCCTCGACTCGGTGGACGTCCCGGCCGAGGGCGTGATCGCCGTCGTCGACGCCGCCATGGTGCAGGCGGTGCGGAAGGTGAGCGTCGAGCGCGGCGTGGACCCCCGCTCGCTGGCGCTGGTCGCCTTCGGCGGTGCCGGCCCCCTGCACGCCTGCGCCCTGGCCGACGAGCTGGGCATGGCCGCCGTGGTCGTGCCGCCCCGGGCCGGCGTGCTGTCGGCGGCGGGGCTCCTGGGCTCGCCCCGCCAGGCCGTGGTGGTCCGGTCGTGGCCCACGCCGGTCGACCACGGCGGGCTCTCGGCGGCGCGCTTCGCGCTGGCCCGGGTGGCGGCCCGCCGCCTGGTCGGCGCCGGCCCCGACGCCTCCGCCCAGGTCATGCTCAACCACCACACGTCGAGCGCCACCGTCACCGTGTCCGGCCAGGCGGTCGACGTCCGGATCTCCGTGGACTGCCGCTACGCCGGCCAGAGCCACGAGCTCACCGTCCCGTCGGTGGCCGCCTTCCCCGACGAGCACCGGCGGCGCAACGGGTACGCCCGCGCCGGCGCCGCCGTCGAGGTCACCGCCCTGCGGGCGGCGGCGTCGCTGCCGCCGCCGCTGCCGCTGGACGAGCTGCCTCCGCGCCCCGGCGGGGAGCGCCGGCCCGCCCGCGGTCCCACGGTCCTGGCCGAGGACGACTGCACCATCTGGGTCCCCGAGGGGTGGACGGCCGACGTGGCACCCGACGGCTCGTGGGTGCTGACCCGGTGAGCACGCCGGAGCCGCATGCCGCCCGCGGGCTCGACCCGGCCTCCCTCCGGGTCCTCGTCTCCCGCCTCACCGGCGTGGCCGACGAGATGGGCGCCGTCCTGCGCCGGGCCGCCTTCAGCCCCAACATCAAGGAGAGGGCCGACTGCTCGGCCGCCCTCTTCACGCCCGGCGGCGAGCTGCTGGTCCAGGCCGAGCACATCCCCGTCCACCTGGGGTCGATGCCGGCCTCGGTCCGGGCCGCCCTGGCCGTCGACGTGGGCCCCGGGGAGCAGGTGATCCTCAACGACCCCTTCGCCGGCGGGACCCACCTGAACGACGTCACCCTGGTGGCGCCGTGCTTCGTCGACGACCGGCTGGTGGGCTGGGCGGCCAACCGGGCCCATCACGCCGACGTCGGGGGCATGGCGCCCGGGTCGATGCCGCCCGACGCCGAGGAGATCGCCCAGGAAGGCCTGCGCATCCCGCCCGTCCCCTTCGCCGAGCAGGTGGCCGAGCTGCTGATCGCCAACTCCCGCACGCCCGAGGAGCGCCGGGGGGACCTCGACGCCCAGCTCGGGGCCAACCGGGTCGGAGTGGAGCGGCTGGCCGCCTTCGCCGGGGAGCCGCTGGGGGAGATCGTCGACTACGGGGAGCGGCGCATGCGGGCCGCCCTGTCGGAGGTCCCTGACGGGACGTGGCACTTCGAGGACGTCCTCGACTCGTGCGGCCCGGGCGACGCCCAGCGCCGGCCCGCCCGCATCACCCTCGACCTGACGGTGAGCGGCGACACCGTCACCTTCGACTTCACGGGGACGGACGGGCAGCGCCCGGGCAACGTCAACGCCGTCGAGGCGGTCACGGCCAGCTCCGTGGCCTGGGCCCTGCGCTCGGTCACCGACCCGACCATCCCCGCCAACGGCGGCGCCATGCGGCCCGTGCGCGTCGTCGCCCCGCGCGGCTCGGTGGTGAACGCCGTGCCGCCGGTGGCCGTGGGCGCCGGCAACGTCGAGGTGAGCCAGCGGGTGGCCGACGTGTGCCTCGGGGCCCTGGCCCAGGCCCTGCCCGGCCGGGTCGGGGCGGCCGGGCAGGGGACGATGAACAACGTCCTGCTCGGGGGCTCGGGGTGGGTGTACTACGAGACGGTGGCCGGCGGGCAGGGCGGCCGCCCCGGCCGGGCCGGCATGAGCGGCGTCCACACGGCGATGACAAATACCAGAAACACTCCCATCGAGGCGCTGGAGCGGGCCTATCCGCTCCGCGTCCTGCGTTACCGGCTGAGGCGGGGGAGTGGTGGCGCGGGACTGGCGCCCGGTGGGGAGGGGATCGAGCGCGACCTGCAGGTGCTGGAGGACGTCACCGTCTCGCTCATCACTGAGCGGCGGGTCTCCCGGCCGTGGGGGCTGGCCGGCGGGGAGCCTGGAGCGCCGGGGGAGAACTGGCTGCTGCCCGGCGGCGACGAGGCGCGTGCTGAGCGCCTTCTGGACAAGTGCACCGTGCGTCTCCGGGCAGGCGACGTACTCCGGATGTTGACACCAGGCGGCGGTGGGTGGGGATCTCCCCATGGGACCTGATGGCTAGTAGCATGACTCCATGACCAGACAAATGACCGCTACGGAGGTGAAGGCGCGAATCCTTGCACTGCTCGATGAGGTCGCCGGTGGCGAAGCCATCGAGATCACGAAGCATGGCAAGACCGTTGCCCGCCTCGTCCCTGCGCATGGCCCGCATGCATTGAAGGGCCGATTCGAAGGTGTCGCGATCACCGCCGCCGACGAGGACTCCCTCTTCACCACCGGCGCCCCGTGGGACCTGTCGTGACGACGGTCCTCTTGGATTCGCACGTCGTGCACTGGTGGTCGGCGGAGCCAGGCAAGCTGAGCGGAGCGGCGGGCACTGCGATCGAGGCGGCCGACGAGCTGGCGGTCGCTTCGATCTCGTGGTTCGAGCTGGCGTGGCTCGCAGGGCATGACCGGATACGGGTGACGGTTCCGGTCCGATCCTGGCTGGAGGAACTCGCGGCAGAGGTTCGCACGGTCGGAACCACGCCAGCAGTTGCGGCTACGGCCGTTGCCCTGCCGGCGTCCTTCCCCGGTGACCCCGCAGACCGCCTGATCTATGCGACCGCAGTCGAGCAAGGCTGGAGGCTCGTCACCAAGGATCGCCGCCTTCGAGACCATCGGGCGCCCCGACCGGTGACCATCTGGTAGCCGGCGGCGATGGGTCGGGCGCATGTGGTGTGTTCGTTGAGCACCAACACGAGGAACACCCCGATCGAGGCGCGCCGGAGCGGGCGTTCCCGTTGCGGGTGCTCCGCTACCGGCTGCGGCGGGGGAGCGGCGGCACCGGCCGCTGGCCGGGCGGCGAAGGCATCGAGCGCGACCTCGAGGTCCTGGAGGACGTGACTGTGTCGCTCATCACCGAGCGCCGGGTGTCGCAGCCGTGGGGCTTGGCAGCCGGCGGGCCGGGGGCGGTGGGCGAGAACTGGCTGCTGCCGGGCGGCGACGAGGCTGGTGGGGAGCGGCTGCTGGACAAGTGCACCATGCGCCTCCGCGCCGGTGACGTGCTGCGGATGCTGACGCCGGGCGGCGGCGGCTGGGGTCCACTTCAGCCGAGCGAGTAACGCCGGGGAGGTCTCGAAACGGACCCAACTTGCACGCCAGGCCATCGAGCGCTGGACCGTGTGAGCGGTCCGTGCGACCTCGACTGGGAGCTGGCTGGTAGAGTGATCCCTGTGGAAGCGACCGTGGATGACGTCGGACGGATCGTCCTGCCCAAACCACTGCGGGATCGGCTGCGGCTCACACCGGGAACCAAGGTCGACGTCAGCGAGTACGGCAATGGACTGCACGTCGCCCCGGTCGGTCGTACCGCGCGGCTGGAGGAGCGGGGCGGTCGCCTCGTCGCCGTTGCCGAGACGCCAGTGAGCGATGACGACGTGCTCGGGCTCATCGACGCCGGTCGTCGATGACCGAACTTCTGGTCGACACCAGCCTGGCTGTGCCGCTCGTGCTCATCTCGCACGAAGCGCACGCTTCGGTCAACGCGTCAGTGGGTGGCCGGTCGGTGGCGCTCGCGGGTCATGCGGCGCACGAGACCTATGCCGTGCTCACCCGGCTTCCCGGGGATGCACGCCTTATCCCACGGGACGCTGTCCGCCTGCTGAGTGAGCGGTTCGACCCGGCCGTGGTGCTGGATGCCAGATCGGCGCGTGCTGCGCTGGCTGTCCTGGCCGACCTGGAGATCGCGGGCGGCGCGACCTATGACGGTCTGATCGGGCTCGCTGCGAGGTCATCGGGTCTGCCGCTCGCGAGCCGGGACCGGCGCGCCGAGGGCACCTACCGGCGGCTGGGCGTCGAGGTGGAGCTGCTGACCTGACCGGTGTGCTTCACGAACAGTGTTGACGAATACCCGCAACACGCCGATCGAGCTGCGGGAGCGGGCGTTTCCCGCTGCTGGTCCTCGCGTACTGCCTGCGCCAGGGCAGTGGCGGCGCCACGCTGCCTTCGAGACCTTCTCGGTGCTGACCCGGCTGCCGGGCCCGGCCCGGCGCACCCCCGACGTCGTCCTGCGCCTGCTGGCCGCCAACGTTCCTGAGAACCGCCACCTGTCGGCGAACGGAGGGGCCGAGCTCGTCGGCCGACCGGCACGCGAGAACCTGGCTGGTGGCGCCGTCTACGACGCCCTCGTCGGTGCTGCGGCCGCGGACACGACCTGGTCCTCGCCACGAGGGACCGTCGGGCCCTCGAGACCTGCCGGGCCCTGGGCGTGCAGGCCGAGTTCTTGTCGGGACGGTGACCGCCTTCCGCACCGCCCGCTGGAGCCGGGGCGTCCCCGCCGGCGACGTGGGGCCGGCCCGATGGCCGCCGCCGCCCTCCGCGTGCTGGCCGTCGGGCGGGAGGGGGCGGACGCCCGAGGCGTGATCGGCGACGAAGTGGTCATCTGACCGTAGCCGACCCGCCACGCAGCGTGGCATCGTCGCGGATAGCCACCCGACTCGGCCGGAAACGGTCGGCAAGGGCGGCGCAAGGCGGCGCCGCTCCCGGAGCGGCATCGTCGCGCGGCATCCAGCCGAGGGTGCTCCAGCCCCGAGCCTTCGGCCACCAGTGCAATTCGCGGTATATGCCACAGAGAGTGACCAGTTCGACTTGACTAGTCATACGCTGAGTGGTTCATTCACTACAGAGAGACAACACGGGGGGCGGCAGCGGGTTCCCGCGGCGGCCACATCCATGGAAAGAGAGCGCACACAGTGATCGGACGCAAGAGTTCCGTTCGGCGACGGATCGGCGCGGGCGCCACCCTGCTGATGATGTTCGCCGCCGTCCTCACGACGCTGGCGGCGCCGTCGGGGGCCGACCACGAGGCGGGCCACGTGGCCGTCACCCAGCTCGCCGGCAGCGAGCTGAACAAGTGCCAGGGCGCCCTCCCCACGCCCGGCAGCGAGAACACCGACAAGCGCCTCGTCGGCGGCACCCTGGTGCCCGGCGGCACGGCCGTCTTCGAGTTCACCTATCCCTTCGACCCGACGGACACCACGGGACGCCAGGACTTCGTGATCCTCGACTGCGTGTTCGTCAACGACGAGCCGGTCCTGGCCTTCGAGCTGCACGGCGTGCCCAACACGGTCAGCCCGTTCATCTTCCAGTTCACCGTGGACATCCCGACCGATGTCGTGGTCGGCTCGGAGTTCTGCAACGTGGGCAAGACCACGGCCGCACCGTCGAGCGCCCAGGCCAGCAACCGCAAGGCGGGCCCGGCCTGCTTCGTGGTGGGCGGCGACCTGCGGGTCGTGAAGGTCGACCAGGCCGGTGCGCCCCTCACCGGCGCCACGTTCTCCGTGGTGTGCACGCCGACCAGCACCCTGCTGCCCGTCATCATCGAGGGCCAGACGGGCAACACGTACACCGGCACCACCGGCACCGACAACGCCATCGCGATCGCCGGCCCGCTGGGCACGTCGTGCGTGATCACCGAGACGGTTGCCCCGCCGGGCTACGTCCTCGCCACGCCGGCGTCGGTCACCGCCGTCATCGGTGTCGACGGCCCCGACATCACCTTCGTCAACCCGCCGGCCCTGGGCAGCCTGGCGATCACCAAGGTCTCCGACACGCCGGGCACCTTCACCTTCACCGTCGACTGCCCGGGCACGTCGGTCACGAACCAGAGCGTGACCGTCACCGTCGCTACCGCCGGCGCCCCCGGCACGACCAGCGCTCCCATCGCCGGGATCCCCGTCGGCACCGTGTGCACGGTCGCCGAGACGACCGCCCCGGGCTTCAACCCGCAGCCGCCCCAGAACGTCACCATCGCCCTCGGGACGAACACGGTGACCTTCACCAACGTGCGCCAGACCGGCAGCCTGGTCATCACCAAGGTCTCCGACACGCCCGGCTCGTTCACCTTCTCGGTGAACTGCCCCGGCACGTCGGTCACCAACCAGTCGGTCACGGTGGACGTGACGGCGGCCGGCGCCCCGGGCACCACCAGCGCCCCCATCGCCGGCATCCCGACCGGCACGGTGTGCACGGTGACCGAGCAGCCGGCGCCCGGCTTCGAGCCGCAGGCGCCCCAGAACGTCACTATCGCCCTCGGGACGAACACGGTGACCTTCACCAACGTGCGCCAGACCGGCAGCCTGGTCATCACCAAGGTCTCCGACACGCCCGGCTCCTTCACCTTCACGGTGAACTGCCCCGGCACGTCGGTCACCAACCAGTCGGTCACCGTGGACGTGACGGCGGCCGGCGCCCCGGGCACCACCAGCGCCCCCGTCGCCGGCATCCCGACCGGCACGGTGTGCACGGTGACCGAGTCGCCTGCCGCCGGCTTCGCTCCCCAGGCGCCGCAGACGGTCACCATCGTCCAGGGCACCAACACGGTGACGTTCACCAACGTCCGCCTGACCGGGGACCTGGTCGTGGCCAAGACCACCGTCGACGGCACCGGCACCTTCAACTTCACGGTGGACTGCAACCCGGGCACGGTGTTCGACCAGACGTTCCAGCTGACGAACAACGAGACCCGCCGCATCGCCGGCATCCCGACCGGCACCACCTGCTCGGTGGTCGAGGCGGCCAACGCCCTGTTCACCAGCGCCGTCACGCCCGGCAACGGCACCGTCGTCATCGCCGCCGGTGACAACCTGGTGAGCTTCACCAACACCGCCCGGCCGCCCGTCCTCGCCGTCACCAAGACGGCCGACGCCGGCAGCGTGGTGGCGGGCGGAACCGTCGGCTACACGGTGACGGTGACCAACACCGGCGCCGGGCGGGCCGTCAGCGTCACCCTGGACGACCCGCTGCCCACGCTGGCCGGCGTGAACTGGGCCATCAGCCCCGCCTTCGCCGGCCCGGGCACGTGCACGGTCAACGGCTCGGCCCCGGCCCAGACGCTGACCTGCTCGTTCGGGAACATGGACCCCGGCGCCTCGGCGACGGTCCGTCTCTCGAGCGGCACCACGGCCGCCACCGCCGGCTCGCTCGTCAACACGGCGACGGCCCGGGCCGCCAACTTCGGCCCCGTGACGGCCACCGCCACCATCGTGGTCACCGTCCCGACCGCCGTCCTCGGCGCGGCGCAGACGGCGCCCGAGGCCACGGTCCCGGCGCCCACCACGACCACCACGGCGGCCCCGGCCCCGACGACCACCACGACCGTCGCCCCCCGGGTCCTCTCCCAGAGCCTGCCGCGGACGGGCGTCGACGCCCTCACCATGGTGGGACTGGGCCTCGGCCTGGTCCTCGTGGGGGCGGCCCTGAAGCGGGGAGGCCGCAGCCGGCGCAGCGACGGCTGACGCACCACTGAAGCAGAGCACGACGAGGGGCGCCCCGGCGGGCGCCCCTCGTCGCGGGTGTACGGCGGGTCCGCTCACCGCGGCTACGACCGGGCGAGCGGCGACGGGCGGGCCGGCTACGGCTTGGAGGGCGGCGCCGCGGGCACGGGGGCGAAGTCGATGATCGGCGTGTTGGCCCCGATCCCGGCCGCCGTGAGGCTGCCGGAGAAGTTGGCGTCGCCCAGGTTCCAGGTGCTGCCGTCGGCCGCCTGGACCCAGTAGCCCTTGCCGGTCGGCGTCGGGACGAGGCGCACGCCGGTGGGCCACCTGCAGAGGCCGGCGCCGGGCAGCGAGCCCAGGAAGGCGGCGTCGCCGAAGGAGAACACGCCGCCGTCGGCCGCCAGCAGCCAGTACCCCCGGCCCGACGGCGTGGCGCCCAGGGCGACGACGGACGTGGCGATCCCCAGGCCGGGCACCGAGCCGAGGAAGCCCGAGGCACCGAAGCCGAACACCCCGCCGTCAGAGCCCAGCAGCCAGTAGCCGTCGCCCTGCGCCGTGGCGGCCATGGCCACGATCGGCCGATTCAGGGCGATGGCCCCGGTCGACCCGAAGAAGGTGGCGTCGCCGAAGGCGAAGATCCCGCCGTCGGACGCCACCAGCCAGTAGCCCCGGCCCGTCGGCGTCGCCGCCATGCCCACGATGGGTTTGTTCAGTCTGAGCGCACCGGTGGACCCGAGGAAGGTGGCGTCGCCGAAGGCGAATATCCCGCCGTCCCGGGCGACCAGCCAGTAGCCCCCGCCCGTGGGCGTGGCGGCCATGCCGACGATGGGCTGGTTGAGCTTCACGGCGCCGGTGGAACCGTGGAAGGCGGCGCCGCCGAACCCGAAGACACCCCCGTCGGAGCCCAGCAGCCAGTAGCCGGCCGACGACCTCGGGTTCGGCTTCGCCACCGGGTTGGTCCCGTAGGAACAGCGGTTGCCGGCAGGGAGGCCCTGGGCCAGGCGCAGGCTCGTCCACGGGTTCACGGCCGAGCCGTCGGGGGCGCGCATCTCGAAGTGGAGGTGGGGGGCGGTGCCCTCGGCGTTGCCCGAGTCGCCCAGGAAGGAGAGATGCTGGCCCGCCTTCACCAGGGCGCCGTTCACGATCCCGGGACCGAGCATCCACTCCAGCGGGTTGAGCCCGTCGTCGGTGCCCGGCGAGTCGTTGTTGACGTGGATGTAGCGGTAGGACCAGCCGTCGGCGTCGGTGATCGTGACCATGTTGCCGGACAGGGGCCCTCCGGTCGACACCCGCACCTTGCCGTCGGTGACGGCCACCAGCTTCTGCAGCTTGGCCCCGAAGATGTCGTTGCCCTCGTGGGAGCGACCGCCGCTGCGGGCGTCGCCGAAGTCGTCGGTGTACGTCGCCGTGCCTTCCACCGGGAAGGCGATGCGCCGGAACGGCTCGCCCTCGTCGGCCCCCGCCGGCGGCGCCGGGAGCACCAGGGCCGAGGCGGCCAGTACGGCGGCGCCGACGGCGGCGGAGAGGATGCCGGGACGTGCCATGGTCGTCGTTGACTCGACAACCGCAGCCCCGGGCTTGAGCGGCTCGGCCTATTGCGCCCCCTCGGCGTGCCCCGAGCGACCGGTGCCGGCTCCCCCGACGGGGTGCCCCGGGGACGGGTGCAGGAGGTCAGCGCTCGACCCGCTGCCAGTCCTTCCACACCGGGTCGAAGCCGGCCTGGCGGACCACGGCGGCCACCTCAGCCGGCGTGCGGAGGTCGGCCACCTCGAACTGCGGCTCGGCCCCGTCGGGGGCGGCGTACCCGCCCGGCTCGGTCGACGACCCGGCCGAGACGTGGGTGACGCCGAGGCCGAGCAGGGCGTCGCGGAGGGCGGGTGCCTCCCGGGTGGACAGGACCAGCCCCACGTCCGGCAGGAGCAGGCGCAGGGCGCACAACAGCTGCACGAACTGGCGGTCGCCCACCACCGCCGCCGGACCGGCGACCCCGGCGGCCGGGCGCATGCGGGGGAGGGACACGGTGACCTCGCAACGCCACCACCGGCGCACCAGCGCCCGGGCGTGGGCGGCCACCGCCAGCGCGTCCAGCCTCCAGTCGGGGTGGAGCCCGAGCAGGGCGCCGATGCCGAGGCGGCGCATGCCCGCCTCCGCACCCCGGTCGGGCGCGGCCAGGCGCCAGTCGTAGTTGCGCTTCTTGCCCTTCAGGTGGACGCCGGCATAGAGGTCGCGGTCGTAGGTCTCCTGGTAGACGACGAGGCCGTCGCAGCCCGCCTCGACCAGGCGCCGGTACGTGCCCGTGTCCCACACCTGGACCTCAACCGACAGGGCGGGCACCTCGGCGGAGAGCGCCCGCACGCAGTCGACCAGGTAGTCCTTGCTCACGATGCGGGCGTGCTCGCCGGCGACCAGGAGCAGGTGCCGGAACCCGCGGGCGGTCAGCGTGCGCGCCTCCTCACGGACCTCGTCGACCGACAGCGTGCGGCGGGCTATCTGGTTGCCGGCCGAGAACCCGCAGTACGTGCACACCGAGACGCACTCGTTGGACACGTACAGCGGGGAGAAGAGGTGGATGGTGCGGCCGAACCGGCGGAGGGTGAGGTCCCGCGCCCGGCGGGCCAGGTCCTCGAGCCGGCCGTCGGCGGCCGGGGAGATCAGGGCGGCGAAGTCGGCGAGCGTCGGCCGCGCCGCCCGCAGCGCCCGCTCGACGTCGGCGCCGGTGGCCGCCGCCGCCCGGGCGCGCAGCCCGGCCAGGTCGGTGGCCACGAGGTCGGCTGCCGCCGTCCCGTCCGGCACGCCGGCCGGGCGCGACTCCAGCTCGACAGGCGTGAGGGTCACGTCGACAGGAAGCCGGTGAGCGGCGAGCTGGCCTCGGCGCCCGAACGCGCCGCGGGCAGGCCGGCCAGGAAGGCCCGCCGTCCCGCCTCGACGGCCAGCCGGAAGGCGCCGCCCATGGCCGGCGGGTCGCCGGCGGTGCCGATGGCGGTGTTGACGAGCACGGCGTCGGCGCCCAGCTCCAGCG
Source organism: Acidimicrobiales bacterium (assembly GCA_035540975.1). Classification (NCBI taxonomy): domain Bacteria; kingdom Bacillati; phylum Actinomycetota; class Acidimicrobiia; order Acidimicrobiales; species Acidimicrobiales bacterium. The sequence continues at coordinate 8,189 of DATLFN010000034.1, read as the reverse complement.
CCTCGGCCGCCTGGCTGGGGGCGCCGATGCCGGCGTCCACCACCACGGGGACGAGGGACTGCTCGACGATGATCTCCAGGGCGGCCCGCGTGCGCAGGCCCTGGTTCGAGCCGATCCACGAGCCGAGCGGCATGACGGTCGCGCAGCCCACCTCCTCCAGCCGCTTGCACAGCACCGGGTCGGCGTTGACGTAGGGCAGGACGGTGAACCCCTCGGCGCACAGCACCTCGGCCGCCTTGAGCGTCTCCACCGGGTCGGGCAGGAGGTAACGAGGATCGGGTGTCACCTCCAGCTTGATCCACTCCGGCAGCCCGGCCGCCCGGGCCAGGCGGGCCAGCCGGATGGCCTCGTCGGCGTCCACCGCGCCGCTGGTGTTGGTGAGGAGGAGGACGTCGGGCGGGAGGGCGTCGAGGATGTCCTCCTCGGCCGTCGGGTCCACCCGCCGGAGCGCCACCGTCACCATCCCGGTGCCGCACGCCTCGATGGTCGCCCGCAGCGACTGGTGGGAGGGGAACTTGCCCGTCCCCAGGAACAGCCGGGACGTGAACGTCCTCCCGGCGATCACGAGCGGGTCGTCGACCATGGTGCACGCCTCCTCGGCCCGCATTACCGGGCCGGTCGTCCCGAGGGTCGTGGGCGTCTCCCACCTCTCAGCCCGGACTGCCGAGCTCCCCTGCGTGCCCGGTAGCCTACCCCCGTGCGCTACTGGACCGAGGAGGAGGCCAGGCGCTACCTCCCCCGGCTCCGCCACCTCGTCGAGGTCGTGCGGGCGGCGGCCAGCCTCGCCATCGTCTCCCGCCGGAACGGCCACGGCTCGCCGCCCGACGACGACCCCCGCGCCGCGCTGGCGGAGCTGGAGCAGGGCGACATCATCGTGCGCGACCCGTCCACCGGGCTCGTCGACTTCCACGCCGTCGGCCCCGACGGCGTCGAGTACCTCCTCTGCTACCGCCTGGACGAGGACGACCTGGGCTGGTGGCACTACCCGGCGGAGGGGTTCCCGGGCCGCAAGCGCCTGCCCCGTGAGCCGGGGGAGCCGTCGTGAGCACCCGCAAGCTGATCATCGCCGCCCTGTGCTGCGGCCTGCTGATCCTGCTCGCCTCGGCCGTGCAGCTCTATCTGGCCAGCCGCTGACCCGCGGAGCGGCGGGCCGGCCAGGCGGAGCGCCCGTGCGGCCAGTCAGACCTAGGCTGACCGTGAGCCAGGGAGGTGGTCCGCACGGCTGACCAGTACGACATCGTCGTCATCGGAGGAGGGCCGGGGGGGTACGCAGCCGCGCTGTACGCGGCCGGAGCCGGGTTGTCGGTGGCCGTCGTGGAGAAGGACAAGGTCGGCGGCACGTGCCTCCACCGGGGGTGCATCCCGGCCAAGGAGTTCCTGGAGACGGCCACGGTCTTCCGCACGGTGGCGGGCGCCGAGGACTTCGGCGTGCGGGCGGGGAAGCCGGCCGTCGAGTTCTCGGTCAGCCAGCAGCGCAAGCAGAAGGTGGTCGACCAGCTCTGGAAGGGCCTCGCCGGCCTGATGAAGCGCCGGAAGATCACGACCGTGGCCGGCACCGGCCGCCTCGGGCGCGACCGCAAGGTGACGGTGGACGACGGCACCGAGCTGGTCGGCAGGAACGTGATCCTGGCCGCCGGGTCGGTGCCCCGCACGATCCCCGGCTTCGACGTCGACGGCCGCCTGGTGATGACCTCGGACGAGGTGCTGGCGCTCGAGGAGCTGCCCGGCACGGCGGCGGTGATCGGGGCGGGCGCCATCGGCTGCGAGTTCGCCTCGATGATGAGCGACCTCGGCACCAAGGTGACGATGCTCGAGGCGCTGCCCACCATGCTCCCGGGCTGCGACGCCGATGTCGTCAAGGTCGTGGCCAAGTCGTTCCAGAAGCGGGGGATCGACGTCCACCTGGGCGTGAAGGTCTCCGGCCACCAGCCCCGGGACGGCGGTGGCACCACGGTGGCCTTCGGCGAGGACCAGCGGCTGGACGTGGACGCCGTGGTGGTCTCCGTGGGCCGCCGTCCGCGGTCGGACGGGCTGGTCGAGGACGGCACGGGCGTCGAGATCGACGAGCGGGGCTTCGTGAAGGTGGACGAGCGGTGCCGCACGGCGGAGGCGGGCGTGTACGCGGTGGGCGACCTGGTCGCCACGCCCCAGCTGGCCCACGTGGGGTTCGCCGAGGCCATCGTGGCCGTGAAGGACATCCTGGGCGAGTCGCCCGTCCCCGTGGACTACGGCAAGGTCCCCTGGTGCATCTACTGCCATCCCGAGGTGGCGTTCGCGGGGATGACGGAGGAGGCGGCGCGCGACGCCGGCCTGGACGTCGTGGCCAAAGCCGATCCGTTCGTGGGCAACGGCCGGGCGATCATCGTGGGCGAGACGGAGGGCCTGGTGAAGGTGGTCGCCGAGAAGGGCCCCGACGGCCGGGCCGGGCGCATCCTCGGGGTGCACATGGTGGGGCCGTGGGTCACCGAGCAGCTCGGCCAGGGGTACCTGGCGCTGAACTGGGAGGCGGTGCCCGACGAGGTGGCGGCGTTCATCCAGCCCCATCCGACGATGTCCGAGGTGTTCGGGGAGACGATGCTGGCGCTGACCGGAAGGGGGTTGCACGCCTGATGGCCGACATCACCATGCCGCAGCTGGGCGAGACGGTGACCGAGGGCACCATCACGCGCTGGGCCAAGAGCGTCGGGGACCGGGTGGAGGAGGACGAGGTCCTCTTCGAGGTGTCCACCGACAAGGTCGACTCGGAGGTGCCGTCGCCGGCGGCCGGCGTGCTCCGGGAGATCCTCGTCCAGGAGGGCGAGACGGCCGATGTCGGCGCCAAGCTGGCCGTCATCGAGGACGGCGCGTCGGCCGACGGCGACTCGGGCGGAGGCCAGGCCGCCTCGGCGCCCGCGGCGACGGCGGAGCCCCGGGCCGAGGACAACGGGACCAAGGCGACCACCGATGCCGAGCCCGAGCGCGAGGCGGCAGCGCAGCCCGAGCCCGAGCCCGAGCGCGAGTCCGAGCCCGAGCCCGAGCGCGAGCCCGAGCCGGGAGCGCAGCCCGTGCCCGAGCGTGTTCGCGCCGAGTCGGCCGGTGACGGGTCGCGGGCCGCCCCGGCCGAGGCCGCCGCGCCGGCGCAGGGCGCCGCCGCGCCGGCGGCGACGGCGACGCAGGGCGGCGGCGGGACGCAGGGCCAGGTGCTCTCGCCCGTGGTGCGTCGCCTGCTCAAGGAGCACGAGCTCAGCCCCGAGGAGATCCGCCCCACCGGGGCCGGCGGCCGGATCACGCGGGCCGACGTCCTCGCCGTGATCGACGCCCGCGGCGCGGGCGGCCCGCCCCGCACGGGGGCACCGCCCGCCCGGGAGGCGCCGGCACCGGCACCGGCACGCCAGCCGGCGGCGGAGGCCCCGGCGCCTGCCGCCGCTGGGGACGGCAAGCCGACGTCCCGCCGGGACGAGACCATCGCCTTCACCAACATCCGGCGCCGCACGGCCGAGCACATGCGCCGGTCGCTGGACACCTCGGCCCACACCCTGGTGGTGATCGAGGTCGACTACGACAACGTCGACAAGGCCCGCCTGCCCGCTCGGGCCCGCTTCAAGGAGGAGGAGGGCTTCAGCCTCACCTACCTGCCGTTCGTCGCCCGGGCGGTGGTGGACGCCATCCGTGACTTCCCGCACGTCAACTCGTCGGTGGGCGAGAACGAGCTGGTGGTCCACCACTACGTGAACCTCGGCATCGCCGTGGACCTCAACCTGGAGGGCCTCATCGTCCCCGTGGTCCACGACGCCGACGACAAGCGGCTCCGGGCGCTCGCCCGGGAGATCTCCGGCCTGGCCGCCCGGGCCCGGGCCCGGAAGCTGAGTGCCGACGACATCTCGGGCGGCACCTTCACGATCACCAACCCGGGCGGGTACGGCACCCTCATCACGGCGCCGATCATCAACCAGCCCCAGGTGGCGATCCTGTCGAGCGACGGCGTGCGCCAGAAGCCGGTCGCCGTGGCCCTGCCCGGCGGCGGGTACGGGGTGGCCGTGCACCCCGTCGGCAACCTGGCCATCGCCTTCGACCACCGGGCCGTCGACGGCGCCTACGCGTCGGCCTTCCTGGCCCGGGTGCGCGACGTGCTCGAGACGAGGGACTGGGCCCAGGAGCTGACGTGACGGCCCCGGTCGCCGCGCCGCTCCGGCCCGGGCCGGCGCGGGGGCCGCGAGGGCCGCTGCGGGTGCGGTGGCTGGGCCGCGTGGCCTACCGGGACGGGATCGCTCTCCAGCGGGCGCTCCACCGCGGCGGGCAGGGCGAGCACCTGCTGCTGCTGGAGCACCCGAGCGTCTACACCCTCGGCCTGCGGGGGACCCCCGACTCGGTGCTCGTCCCGCCCGAGCGGCTGGACGGCGACCTGGTGCGCGCCGACCGGGGCGGAGACGTCACCTGGCACGGCCCCGGCCAGCTGGTGGGGTACCCCGTCGTGTCGGTGCCGAGCGGGCCCGGAACGACGCCCGCCCACGTGGCCACCGTCGAGCAGGTCGTCATCGACGCCCTGGCCGACCTGGGGCTGGCGGGCGCCACCCGCCACCCCGGTCTCCCCGGCGTGTGGGTCGGCGACCGCAAGATCTGCGCCGTCGGCGTGCGCCTCACCCGCGGCCGGTCGATGCACGGGTTCGCCCTCAACGTCGACCCCGACCTGTCGCACTTCGACGCCATCGTCCCCTGCGGCATCCCGGACCGGGGCGTGACCTCCCTGGCCGCCGAGGGGCTGGGCGTCCCGATGCGGGCGGTAGCCGACGCGGTCGCCGCCCGCGCCGCCGAGCGGTGGGGGACGGCCGGCGTCGAGCGCCAGGACGTGGCGTGGCGGGTGCCTGCCGAGGACGCCGCCGTGGTGGCCGGCGGACCGTCGGCGCCGGGCGCGCCCGTGCGCCTGCTGGGGCGGCTGGCGGCGGCGGGCGTGGACGCATCGGCCTCGGTCCCCCTGGGCGAGCGCAAGCCGCCGTGGCTGCGGGCCCCGGCCCGCATGGGGGAGCCCTTCCGTGCCCTGCAGCACGACCTCCGGGAGCGCCGCCTCACCACCGTGTGCGAGGAGGCCGGCTGCCCCAACATCTTCGAGTGCTGGGGCGCCGGCACGGCCACCTTCATGCTGAACGGGGACCGCTGCACCCGGGCGTGCGGGTTCTGCCTGGTGGACACCCGCCGGCCCGAGGCGCCGGACGCGGGCGAGCCGGAGCGGGTGGCCGAGGCGGTCGAGGCCCTGGCCCTGGAGCACGCCGTGCTCACCGCCGTGGCCAGGGACGACCTGCCCGACGGCGGAGCGGCCGCCTTCGCGGCGACCATCGATGCCGTCCGCCGGCGCTGCCCCGGCACCGCCGTCGAGGTCCTCATCCCCGACTGCAAGGGCGACCCGGGCGCCCTGGAGACGATCTTCGCCGCCCGTCCCGACGTGGTGAACCACAACCTGGAGACGGTGGCCCGCCTGCAGCGGGCGGTGCGGCCGTCGGCCTCCTACGCCCGCAGCCTGGCCGTGCTGGCCCTGGCCGGGGCCGCCGGGCTCACCACCAAGTCGGGGCTCATCCTGGGCATGGGCGAGGCGGAGGACGAGGTGCTCGGGGCGCTGGCCGACCTGCGGGCGGTGGGCGTCGGCATCGTCACGCTGGGCCAGTACCTGCGGCCCACCGCCGCCCACCTCCCCGTCGCCCGCTGGTGGCACCCCGAGGAGTTCGACCGCCTGGCCGAGCGGGGGAAGGCCATGGGGTTCGCCCACGTGCAGGCGTCGCCCCTCACCCGGTCCAGCTACCACGCCCGCGACGCGGCGGCGGCCGCGGCTGCTGCGGCTGCTTCGGCGGCGCCCGCCGCGGTTCCGGCGGCACATCCGGGCGCATAGCGCCCCTCCCTGCCGCCAGAACGCGACGCCCACACCCGCGACGCGGCGGCTGCTGCGGCTGCTTCGGCGGCGCCCGCCGCGGTTCCGGCGGCACATCCGGGCGCATGGTGCCCCTCCCTGCCGCCAGAACGCGACGCACCTGGCCGAGGGCGCGCCTCTACGCTGCAGCCGTGAGCCGGGTCGAGCGCGTGGAACGGGTGCGCGGGCGCATGGGGGAGCTGGGCGTGGACGCCCTGCTGCTCTCCCTCGGCGCCGACCTGCCGTGGCTCACCGGGTACGAGGCCATGCCCCTCGAGCGGCTCACCATGCTCGTCCTGCCCGCCGACGGCGACGCCACCCTGGTGGTCCCCCGGCTGGAGGCTCCCCGGGTCGCGCACGACCCCGCCCTGTTCGCCCTGCGGCCCTGGGAGGAGACGGAGGACCCGGTGGCGGTGGTGGCCGACCTGGTGGGCGGGCGCCGCTCGCTGGCCGTGTCGGACCGGGCGTGGGCGACCTTCGTCCTGCAGTTGCAGGCGTCGCTGCCCACGGCCCGGTGGCTGGCCGCCTCCACCGTCACCGGGCCGCTGCGGGCGGTGAAGGACGCCGACGAGATCGCCGCCCTCCGCCGGGCCGGCGCCGCCGCCGACCGGGTGGCGGCCGCCCTGGTGGCCGGGGACGTCGCGCTGGTGGGCCGGACGGAGGCCGAGGTGTCCGCCGACCTGTCGGCCCGCCTGCGGGCCGAGGGCCACGACCGGGTCAACTTCGCCATCGTGGGGAGCGGCCCCAACTCGGCCAGCCCCCACCACGAGCCGGGGCGGCGGCTGATCGGCGAGGGTGAGGCGGTCGTCTGCGACTTCGGCGGCACCCTCGACGGCTACTGCTCCGACACCACACGCACGGTCTTCACCGGCCCGCCGCCGGCCGGGTTCCGCGACGTGTACGCCGCCGTGCAGCGGGCCCAGGCGGCGGCGGTCGAGGCGGCGGTGGTGGGCACGCCGTGCGAGGACGTCGACGCCGTCGCCCGCCGCATCATCGAGGAGGCGGGGTACGGCCCGCAGTTCGTGCACCGCACCGGCCACGGCATCGGGCTGGAGGAGCACGAGGACCCGTACCTGGTCGGTGGCAACTGCGAGGCCCTGGTCGCCGGGCACGCCTTTTCCGTCGAGCCCGGGGTCTACGTCGATGGCCGCTGGGGCGTGCGCATCGAGGACATCGTGGTGGCGGCCGAGTCGGGCCCCGATCCCCTGAACGCGGTGTCGCACGACCTGGCCGTCGTGGCCTGACGTGGACCTGGGGCTCGGGGGCCGGGTCGCCCTGGTCACCGCTTCGTCGAGGGGCCTCGGGCTGGCGTGCGCCCGGGCGTTCGCGGCCGAGGGCGCCCGGGTGGCGATCTGCGGCCGCGGCGAGGAGGCGGTGCGGGCGGCCGAGAGGGCGCTGGCCGACGGGGGGGCCGAGGTGCTGGCCATGGTGGAGGACGTCACCGACCCGGCGGCGCCGGCCCGGCTGGTGGACGCCACCGTCGAGCGCTTCGGGTCACTCGACGTCCTCGTCGCCAACGCCGGTGGGCCGCCGCCCGCCCGGTCCCTCGACGTGGACGACGCCCGCCTGCTGGCCGCCCTCGAGGCCAACCTGGTCACTTCCGTCCGCCTGGTCCGGGCCGCCGTTCCCCACCTGCGCGCCGGCGGGTGGGGCCGCATCTGCCTGATCCTCTCCTACTTCGTGCGCCAGCCGGCCGGGCACCTGGCCCTGTCGAACACGGCCCGCACGGGGCTGTGGGCGTGGGCCAAGACGGCGGCCGCCGACCTGGCGCCCGACGGCGTCACCCTCAACGCCGTCCTGCCCGGGCCGCACGACACGGCCCGCATGCGCGAGCTGGGTGCCACCGGCCCCCTCGCCGACCCGGCCGACCTCGGCCGGGTGGTGGCGTTCCTGTGCTCGCAGCCGGCCGCCAACGTCAGCGGCGCGGCACTGGCGGTCGACGGCGCCGCCACCGTCGCCTTCCCGTGATCCGCCTCGACGGCGCCACCGTCCTCGTCCAGTGGGCGACGGGCGGCCTGCTGTTCCTGTGGGTGACGACCCGCCGCCGCCACGTCGGCATCGGCTACGGCTGGCTGCTGCGGGCGACGTACCTGGTCATGGCGCTGGGGTCGCTGGCCGTGGCCCGGGTGGTCGGAGCGGTACCGGTCCGGGACGTGTTCGCCGGGTTGATGGCGGCCGGCGCCGGCGTCGCCCTCGTGCTGTCCGTGGTGCGGCGGCGGGCGGGCGTGGCGGGGGAGCGGGCCCGCCGCGAGCGCCGGACCGCCCGGGTGGCGGCCATGACGGGCATCGACCGCGACCCCTCCGGCCCCGACCC
>DATLFN010000033.1 GCA_035540975.1 Acidimicrobiales bacterium | reverse complement strand
ACGGCCGAAAGCACTGTTGACGGATCTCGCCCAATCTGCCGAGTCCGCTCCTTCCATAAGGAATGCCTTGAACCGGTCGTCCCAGTACCTCGCCTGGTAGTGAGCTACTCCGTTCCGGAACCGCCTCAGGAGCTCGACGTGTGGTGACGCAAGGAGGTCGTCCAGCTCGCTGTCTGACAATCCAAGCTCCCTCCATCCCTCCATCACAACGTAAAGGCACGCGTACCAAAGGGATAGGTCGATCCACTGTTGGGTCCACTTGTCGTCATCGACTGTTGCCGCCCCCTCGGAGACCAGTCGAGCGTCGTAGTACGTGCGCATCTGGTTCGCCTGGAGAAAGTATCTGTGTAGCGAGAACACCTCCTCACGGGACGGCAACAGGGCTCCCGCTCATCTGCCGACTGACTCTGGGATCAACGGGGTTGGCCCGCGCGCCAGTCCAGCCAGGCGGCGAAAGACTTTGAGTCCACTTCATCGTCGGGGCTCAGGATCACGAGGGGCGGCATAGGAAGAGCCGGAAGTCGCCTTCGGCACGACCACGCCACACACTGTACCGGGCGTGTGCTCCGTGTTCTGGCCGACGACCTTGGCGGTCGACGTCTTATCCAGCGTTGGAGCAGCTATCGAAACGCCAGTCATGCCAATAGATCGAAGTCTCCTCGTAGCGGAGAGGGTGGGGTCTGTTCCGGACGAGCACAGATCGCTGGTGCGGCCGACGAGTGGACTTCTGGGGTCACCAGGTGCTCCGCCCTGAGCACCTGCCGGCAACCGTCGCTGGTCGGACATCAGCCCGCCTGGCTGCTGTCATCACGGACGTAAGGCTCGACAAGCGCGTTTACAAGACAGCCTAGAAATACTCCAGCACCAGATGCGATGTCGTCGTCTTCGATGTCTCTTCCATCGAATTCCGGATTCGCATCCATGTCAACGCGAACCCAGAACACATCGAGTCGGCGGACGACGTCACCAACTCGTGCGATGAGATCGAAGTCGATATCGATGTCCGGGCTGAACGCGACAGTCATGAGTTCGTGCGTCATCGCGTCTCGAAGCTGCTTGAAGCGCCGAAGGAGGTCGCGATCGTCGTCAGTCAACAGGCCGGCATTGGCGAGCCACTTGCAGCTGGCATCGAACCTGCCTCCGCCCAGCGAAAGCACTTCTTGGCTATATCGATCGTCGCGCTGGCTAGGGAAGGTGACAAAGTCGCGGACCGATTCGATGACAAGCGACTTGATGACCTCGTGCATCGTCGCCACCAGGCCAGCCACGGCGAGGTGCCAACGCAGGACCTCGGGCTCCAGTTTCGCCTTGAGGCGCGCCTCCATCGCCGCACGGTTCGGCGTCGTCGAGGTCCCACGCGGGCCGCCGAGAAGTTTCACGCGTGTAAGTATCGCACCGGTTCCTGGTGTGCCCACCGGAGTTTCCGCTGTTTGGGCCGCCGGACAGGACTGCGCTTCCCCTTGCCAGACCGCCTGTATCGCCCCGTCATGGTCGACCTCGCCCACCGGTGAGTGCAACGGGGGCCGGCCGCCGGCGACCGGTATCTCCGGCAGGGGCGTTACCGCTCGCTCGCCGTCTCCGACGCTCTTGGCGGCGGTGGCCCAGCGACCCGAGCCGCACCGCCAGATCCCGGTCGGCTCCACCGGCCTATTCGCCGTGGTGGTCGGCGTCGTTACCGAGCGCCCGCGCGGCCGAAGTCGTGCGGCGGCGGGAGGGGCAACGGAGTGGGCCTCCGCGAGTTCGCCAAGTCACATGGCTGCTGGTCCGAGGCGGCGCGCTTTGCAGTGGTGTGCCGATCAGTAACCAGGGCTGGTGTTCGCTGAAGTGCAACCGTCGACGGGGCAGACGAACCGACTTAGGTTCACCGCCCACCACTTCAGCTTTTCGGCAGGAGAGCTTGGATTGCCCGACGCTGTCGCACCGGGGTCCCAATAGTCGTCGTGCTTGTAGTCGAACTGTGGTGATCCGGAGTCGAACGCGGACTCCTTCGTGTAGCACATGGCATCGTTCTTGTCGTCGTTGCAGTGCGCGCCATCGAAGGCATGGGGAGCGACCTTCTGGACCGCACCCAGGTTGTGTCCGAGCTCGTGGAGGAACGTACGGCCCCGGCAAAAACCGCCGTCGGGTCCCGAGGCGTCGTACGGGCGGTAGACGATGCCGGTGGTGCGCTTGTTGTCGCTGTCGTTCTGCGCCTCCCGTCGCGTGTCCTGATACAGGTGGCCTTGACCGCAGTAACGAGAGCCGGCGTCGAGCCAGGCCACGAACTTCATGCCGGGAAAGCTGGCGGTTGGGAAGACCCTCTCTAAGTCGTTGTGGACGTAGGTGAACTGCCGGCTGGTGGCAAGCTGGCGCGACGTGTAGGCACTCTTCACGATGGTGATGTCGGCGACGGTCGTTCCGGCAACGCTCGAGTGGGGGCGCTCATCGAGGCGGATCCCCCGTGCATAGAGTGACCCTAGGAGCTGCGACGCGGCACGCGCATCGGCCTGGAACATCGCCGCGAACTTCGCGAACCGGGAGGCCGCATCGGAGCCTGCATCGGAGGGGTGGACGTAGACGAGGTGCACCTTGGGCAGGGTCGTCAAGTCGGCGATGTTGGCTTCATTGACTTGTCCGTCGTATTCGGTCGCCGACCACGTCGGCGTGAGGACATCGTCGACGGCGAAGGAGACCGGGATGCGGCCTCGACCCCTGGGGTCGAGCTCAAGGCCATCCGGTCCGTGACTGTGTTCCTCGGCAACGCTCGGGGCCGTGGCTGGAAGAGCTGGTGCGCGCTGTGGCGCCCACAACAAGAGCACGACGGGGAGTGCCAGCCAGGCGCGGTTACGGGTTCGCATACTCGCTAAGTCTGAACGGGCACCCGGCCCACCGCAAGGGCCGATGGCGCCTACCTGACACGCAGGTCGGACGCGGGGCGAAGTCTGCTAGTGGGGCCATCATTGCCACAATGCAGATCCGCCGAGGGTTCAGACCCCAGATGGAGACGGGGAAGCGGCCCCGCCAGGTCCTCGACGCTACGAGCCAACCGCAGCGCCTCACTCAACAGACAATCAGGCGCGTCGCGGAGCGGGTGGGTCGTGGCACCCCCGGCGCCGGTCGGAGCGCGGCACTCCCAGTCCAGCGATAGCGCATCAGAGCGCCAGATAGCGGGCGGGCGCCGAGCCTCTCCGCTCCGACGACGCCGGTGGTACCGGGCGCCCAACGGTGCCGTTATGCGGTCTCCGCTCCGGCACCTCGGCGTCCGGTCGTCAAGATGCCCCGGACAACGAGGCGCACATCACCGACGCCGCCGGCCATGTCCGAGGCGAGCGGGATTCAGCTGCCACAACGTGCGCCGTGGAGAGCGGCTTTGCCCGGCCGGCGCCAACGAGCCCTACCGAATCTTCCATGCGTGACAACGCCCCAGGTCAGGCTGAAGCCCGGCGTTCGGACTGTGGACAGTGGTGAGGCCCGCAGCTTCGCCTCCACCGACGGCTGCATCTGTGGCGGCTGCACCGGCAGCACGCACATGCCGCACGGTCTCGGCTTCAGCGGCAGCTCTGGAAGAGAACCTGGGCCATGCCGACCTGTCGCTCATCGACGCGGCCGACGCCCTCAGCAGGCGGCCCCATCATCGACGTCACCGCAGGCGATGGAGGCCACGCGGTCGGCGATGGAGATCTGCTCAGCAAGGCGACGAATGACCTGCTCGCGAGCCGCACCCAGGTGACGGGTGCGCCGGCGTCGCTCCCGGAAGCGGTCTGTCTCTTCATCGGTCCCCAAATGAAAGCGGCGACAGACCGGCCGGCGCGGGCTGAGCCGACCACGTCGCGGCGAGACGAATCTCGGTCGTGTTCGATCACGAAGTGGGGGCGGACGCATCAAAACGAGGACGTCGTGCTGGTCGTCGAGGTCGTGATGGTTGTCGGGGTGGTGGTAGAGGTCGTGGTCGTCAATTCGGCTTCAGTGGTGGTGGGCGACTCTCCTCCGGTGGTCGTGGTGGTCGGCCCCGGTTCGATGGTCGTAGTCGTCGTCGACTCCGGTTCGATGGTCGATGATGTCGACGCGGCGACAGTGGTGCTCGTGGTGGCGGATGTGCCGGACGAGGAGGTGGACGAGGTCTCCTGCTCCAGTCCGTCGACCAGGCCGGCGTCGGCAAGAAGGGTGATGATCTCCTGCTCCACCTCCTTGACTGCCGCATAGATATCGGGGAGCGCATACGGGTCGTCGAGCTTCGCCATCGCCGCCTCGATCTGCTGTTGCAGGTCCTCGGTCGGTATCTCGCGCAGCGTCACCACGAGTTGCACGGCGAGGGCCGCCGTCTGGCACTCGAGGCATCCGCCGTTGAGGGCCACCGCCACGTTGACCGGTGCCACCACGTCGGTCTGGCCGACGACCAACACCACCTGGAAGGCGACGGCGACGGTCGTGCAGTAGCTGCACGACGCCAGGGCGTACGCCTCGTTGCGGTTGAGCACCGGCGAGCCGTCCTTCACCCACACCAGTGCCACCGCCACGTCGTAGACGACGCTCCCGTCGGTGGCGTTCACCGCCAGCGCCTGGTTGTCACCGGGCCCTGGCGCGGCAGGCAGCTTGAACGGGAACGCCACCCCGGCGCGGCTCCCCTCAGTGGCGATCGCCAGCTCCCCACCGGCCTCGGAAGGCACACCCGGGCCTCCGGTGAGGATCCCCTGCGGCCCGTCGGCTCCGGGGACGACGAGCATCGCCGGCGCGTCAGCGTTCCTGGGGACGAGGGCGTAGCCGGTGACCGGGCGCACTCCCGGGATGCCCTTCGCCGTCGGCTCCACGACCGGGCGCAGGGACAGGAGGTGCTGGAGCGTGAGCCTTTCGTCGGCTCGGACCGGCCGGTATTGGCCGGAGGGCCACCACGCCACGGCGAGGGCCGCCAGCACGACGGCGGTGAGCAAAGCAAGTGCGCGGCGTGCGGCCGGGCGCCCCTCGGTGCGCCGCCACACGCTCCGCCACCCGCGACGGACCACACGCCAGATCATGAACGTGCTCGCCGCGACCGGGAGCAGGAGAGCGAACATCTTGAGCACTCCTGCCGCCATTCCGAGGATGTCGGCGTCGGCGCTTGCCCCGGCGATCACCCTTGCCTGCTGCTGGGCCCCGAGCCATGCGGTAGCAGCCAGGCGAGGGAGGAACAGCACGGCGAGCACGAACATCCACAGCAGCAGTGGCACGACGAGCACCACCCAGGCGCGAACCGTCCAGCGGGCCCACGGGCGCAGCGGTTGCGGCCGCCGTCGGTTCCACGGGAGCATCCCGGCGAGCGTCGGCTTGATGTGCTGGAACAGGTCGGGGACGCCGACCAGGTCCGAGAGGATGTGGTAGCCGTCGGCCCGGATCACGGGAGGAAGCTGGCGCAGCATCAGGAGCAGCTGCGCGGCCACGACGAGGAGGAGGGCGTCCACGCGCACTACCAGCCACACCGCCATCACGGCGACGGCAGCGATCGCGTTGAAGTACAGGCCGCCGAGGTCCACCACCAGCCGGCCCCACCGGGCCAGCCGCCGCGAGTCGTCCACATCGGTGTAGAACGCGGGCCACACGATGTAGAGCCCGGCGCCCATGGCGCCCGGCGTAGCGCCGGCGGCGCGGCACGCGGCGGCGTGGCCGAACTCGTGCCAGCCTGCGGACACCACCACGAGGAGGAAAGCGCCGAGCAGGAGACCCGGGCTGTCGAACGCCTGGCGGGTGCCCGCAGCCAAGCCGTGGCGGAACAGGACCCACCACGTGGTGACGGCGAACGCCAGCAGGACGGGGAGGACGATCGCCTTGTGGAACAGCACGGCGAACGGCGAGGTGATCCGCCTCGTCACCTCAGGGTTCGACACGACCACCTTGCACCGCAGCGCGAGCAGCGGGACCGGCTTCTTGGCCGGCGCGGACGCGCCGTCGGGGCCGCACACGAGCCCGAGGGGCGCCAGCTTGTCGCCGATCAGGAACTCGACGTCACTCGGGCCCACCATCTTGCCGCAGCGGCGGGAGAGCTCCTCGGCCAGCTCGGGCACGTCCCGTTCACCGTCGACTGCCTCGAGCAGCGAGTACAGCAGGGGGGTGAGCTGCACGATCTGGCCGTCGGCTCGGCGCACGATGCTCGGCGCATCGCGGTAGCCGGAGTCGCGGAGCTCGCCGAGCAGCTCGAGCCCCGGAGCGAGCGCCGGGGCTCGAGCTTCGAGAACGGTCATGGACCGGCTACTGCGTGATCTGCGAGTCCTGGTCGGCGGTGGCCTCCGCCGTCACGCCGTCGAGGTCCTGGTTGATGATCGCCGTCTGCTGCGACACGGCGGTGGCGTTCGACGAGATGGACCCGATGTTGGCGGCCACCGCGGCGTCGATCGGCGCGGCCACGTTGGCGTTGGCGGCCACCGCGCCAGCAATCGGCGCAGCGGCGTCGAGATCGGCGTCGACGTTGACGTCGAGGTCGAGCAGAGTGCCGCTGGCGTCGAGCACCGGTGTGGTGAGTGAGCCGTCCGTGGGCGTGTCGGTGGTGGTGTCCCCGCCGGCGACGATGTCGTCTGACTGATCGATCGTCGAGTCCTGCGGCGCCGTGGCGATGGCGTCGCCCGACTGCGTCTGGTCGATGACGACCGCCTGGTCGGCCAAGGCGACGGCGTCGGAGTCGATCGACAGGATGTTGGCCGACGCGGCCGCGTTGATCGGTGCCGCCACGTTCAGGTTGGCGGCCACCGCCAGGTCGACGGGCGCGGCCAGGTCGAGGGCCAGGTCGATGTCGGCGTCGAGGTCGAGCAGCGACATGACCTCTTTGTTCGGTAGCGGCGTCGCCGTCTCTGCTGCCAGTTCGGTCGCGGACAAGTGTTCAAGTTCGCTCATCGCACCATCTCCTCCGCCGTGGGGACAACGTACGACGTACCCCGGCGCGGTGAGGCGAAACAGCGAGCGGGCGAATGAGGTCGCCCCCAAGAGCGGCGGTTGGTCGTGGCGAGGGACCTCGACGTACCGCTCCGCCGGCGCGTAGGGCGACCGTCGTGCGCCGAAGCGGCCACTAGCGAGACCAGGAGGGACGATGACTGCGGCCTGCGCCACGTCGACTCGGCTGGTGAACGGCCCTACGTTGCGAGGACCGTCGGAGTCCGCTGGTGGTCTCGTTGGAGGCGCGCTCCCGTGGCCGCGGGGGCGCGGGAAGAAGCGCGCTCCGTGAAGAGCTGTGCGATCTCGTCGTGCCCGGCCATCGCCGATCCCTTGTCCACGTCGTCGACGGGAGCCGGGCAGCCGTGGGAGGTCCGCCATCCAAGCCATCGCGCCGCCACGCTTCATCGCGACGAGCCGGTAATTGCGTCCGACGTTCTCGTCGTCAGGCTCGTCCAGGGGACGGGCGCCCGGCCTTGGCAGCAGCGCATAGCGCCCCGTACGTGCGGGGCACCGTGTGCCCCACGCCGGCTACGGACGACGAAGCCCTGGGGAGAGGGGCGAGCTGGCGGGCGCACATATCACGCGCTCGATAACGCGGTCCGCCTTCCAGCGTGACCGCGACCTATCGGCGCGTCGGGTGCGGGTGAGGGGATACCGGGCGCCACCTCGCCTCGATCCCCGGAGGCACCGGTTGGGTTCGTGCCGCGCCTGGCGTGGGCAGAGAACGCCAGTTCCCGGACGGGCGGCGGCCATCAGGCCCGTAGGGTGGCGTCGTTTCCGGCGCCCGCGCGGTGCGGCTATCGAGCGGCGGAAATGGTCCTCGACGGACTTGCCCACGTCGCGAACCTCGGCGGGCCTCGTTCGATCGGCGGAGGCCGTTCACAGGGGATTGGGTGAACCGTAGACAGCGATGGCGGAGCCTTCGTCGATGGCGCAGGACCGACCGGTGTCGCGATGCGGCCACGCAGGCGCACTGACATCCATGGACCCAGGGACGCGCGGCCCATCCTGTGAAGTCCGGGCGAACGGTGTCCGCCCCGGCTCGACCTCCGCCTGCGCCCCCTCTCACTCGCGCTGATCCTCTACGTTTCACGCGAGGAGCACCCGAGAGGCGGCGACCATGGCACGACAGCGGAAGCCCACCTTCGCCAGGGCCAGGAGGCCCCGGGCAGGGCTGTGGGCGGCGCTGGCCATCGGCGTCCTCCTGGGGGCGTATGTGGCCGTCCTCGCCAACACCCGCCCCGACGTCGACGGCGATCGGCTCCGGTTCGACTCCTTCGTCGACCTGGTCACCGAAGAGCGGATCACGACCGCCACGATCCTCGACCAGGACGCGTTCGTCGTCGGCGACTACGTACGTGACGACGGAACCGCGGGCCAGTACAACACCCCCTACCTCAGGGACTCGCGAGAACGGCTCCTCGGCATCCTGCTCGACAACGGGGTCCCCACCACGATCGAGCAGCAGTTCGCCAAGAGCCTGCTCTATCCGGCGACGCTGCTCCTCCCTGCACTGATCGTCGTCGTCGTCTTCGTGTACCTCATCGTGTCGTACAGCCGGGGATCGGGGCTGTTCGCGATCCGGAGCGGGGCCCGGCGGTTGGGCTCGCAGTCCGCCACCGCACGCTTCTCCGACGTCGCCGGCCAGGACGACGCGATCGCGGAGCTTCGCGAGATCCGCGACTTCCTCGCGGAGCCCGGACGCTACGCCGCCCTGGGGGCGGCTGTCCCGAAGGGCATCCTGCTCTTCGGGCCACCGGGGTGCGGCAAGACACTGCTCGCACGGGCGGTCGCCGGAGAAGCGGGAGCCGCCTTCTACTCGATCTCCGGGTCGGACTTCGTCGAGCTGTACGTCGGCGTCGGCGCGGCTCGGGTGCGCGAGCTGTTCCGGGAGGCGAGGGAGAGCGCGCCGGCGATCGTCTTCATCGACGAGCTCGATTCCGTGGGTCGGCGGCGGGGCGGCGCCCCGGGGTCGGGCGAGGAGCAGGAGCAGGCCCTCAACCAGATCCTCTCGGAGATGGACGGCTTCTCCGTCGCCGACGGCGTCATCGTCATCGCCGCCACCAACCGTCCCGACGTACTCGACCCTGCGCTCCTGCGCCCGGGCCGCTTCGACCGGACCATCGGCCTCGACCGGCCTGACCAGGGAGGGCGGCTCACCATCCTCGAGCTCCACGCGCGCGGGAAGCCGCTCGACGCGTCGGTCGACCTCGACACCGTGGCCCGGCGCTCGGTGGGGCTCAACGGCGCCGACCTCGCCAGCGTCATGAACGAGGGTGCCCTCCTCGCCGCCAGAGCGGGACGGTCCGCCATCGTCCAGGACGACCTGGACGAGGCGCTCAGACGGATCCTCGACGCCCCCGAACGGCAGCGGCGGCTGTCCATGCGCTCGCGCGGCTTCGGCCGGGTGGACGGGCGCGGAGACCGCGTGACCTTCGCCGACGTCGCCGGCGTGGAGGAGGTCCTCGACGAGCTCGCCGAGGTGAGCGCCTACCTCACGGAACCGGAGCGCTACATCGCCATCGGCGCACGCCCGCCGAGGGGCTTCCTCCTGGTCGGGCCACCGGGTTGCGGCAAGACCCTCCTCGCCCGAGCGCTCGCGTCGGAGGCGAACGCCGCGTTCTTCTCCGTGGCCGCGACCGAGTTCGTGGAGGTGTTCGTCGGCGAGGGCGCGGGACGGGTGCGCGACCTGTTCGCCGAGGCACGCGCGCTGGCGCCGTCCATCGTGTTCCTCGACGAGATCGACGCCATCGGCGCCCGCCGCGGGGTGTCCGAGGGCCAGCGTGAGCGCGAGCAGACCCTGAACCAGATCCTCGTGGAGCTCGACGGCTTCGAGGCCAGGACCGGCGTGATCGTCATCGCGGCCTCGAATCGCCCGGAGATCCTCGACCCCGCGCTCGTGCGGCCCGGGCGGTTCGACCGCGTGATCACCCTCGCCCTTCCCGCGCTCGGTGCCCGTCGGGCCATCCTCGGGCTGCACGCCCGAGGAAAGCGCCTCGACCCATCCGTCGACCTCGACGCCGTCGCCCGGTCGACCCAGGGCATGTCCGGCGCCGACCTGGCCAACCTCCTGAACGAGGCGGCGCTCCTCGCCGCCCGGCGCGGCGACCGGTCGGTGACCCCCGAGCTGGTGGAACGGGCGGCGGAGCGGGTCGTGCTGGGCATCACCGCGAGCCGCCGGCTCACGGAGAGCGACCGACGGGTGATCGCATACCACGAGGCCGGCCATGCCCTCGTCCGTCGGGCGCTGCCCGGATGTCCCTCGCCGCGGAAGGTGTCAATCGTGGCCCGTGGCGACACGCTTGGCGCGGTGTGGAACGACGCGTCGGACTCGCCCCTCCGCACCAGGGAGGCGATGCTCGACGACATGGCGGCCCTCCTCGGGGGAAGGCTCGCCGAGGAGCTGGTCTTCGGCGAACCGAGCTCGGCGGCGGCCGACGACCTCGCCCGGGTGGACGCCGTCGCCCGCCAGATGGTCTGCATCCTCGGGATGGGTGACGACCTGCCCCGCCGGGTCTATCTCGACGCCGGAGTGGACGGCCCGCCGGGCAGGGTGTCCGATCACGCCGCAGGCGCCATCGACCTGGCGATCGGTCGACTGATCGAGGAGGCCACTTCGCGTGCCGTCGAGGTGTTGAGGTCCTCGCGGCCCGCCCTCGACACCGTCGCCGCCGAGCTCGTCGCCCAGGAGACCATATCGGGAGCGCAGCTCGAGGAGCTCGTGGCCCGTGCCGGCACGGATCGGGACGACCGACGGAGCGCGCCGATGCACCCGCAGGGCGCGACCTGAGCCGGTGACCGAGGTCCGCAGCCTCCCTCCCCACCGGCAGAGCCGGCGGGCACGGCGGCGGGAGCGCCGCCGGGCCGGTCTCACGATCCGACCGGCGCCGGCGAGGCGCAGCGAGGCGCCGGCGTCGCTGCGCCACCTCCGGACGCTCCTCGGTCTCGGACTCCTCGCCGCCGCCGCCGGGCTGGTGGTGATCGACCTCTCGCTCCCAGAGGAGCGCGCCGCAGTGGTCGGGACGGTCGCCGGTGTCAACGCCGGTGCCGGCGATCCCCGCGACATCGCCGCCCACAACTCGCCGGTCCTGGCCAGGAACCCCGTCGACACCGCGAACCTGGTCGTGGCGAACCGCATCGACACGCCACGCTTCTCCTGTGCCCTCCACACCTCCTTCGATGCCGGCGCGACGTGGACGACTCCCCGCTTGCCCTTCCCGGAGGGCGAGGAGGACCCGCCCCGCTGCTACGTCCCCACGGCGACCTTCGAGCCGGGCGGGACGCTCCACGTGGCGTTCAGCACCCTGGCCGGTCCGGGGAACCGCCCGAACGCCGTCTGGCTCGTCTCTTCCGCCGACGGCGGCCGGTCCTTCTCGCCCCCCGCCAGGCTGCTGGGCCCCCTGGCGTTCCAGCCCCAGATCGTCGCCGATGACCGGCGGCCCGGCCGCCTGTACCTGACGTGGCTGCAGGCCGACGACGTGGTGAACCTCGGGTTCGCGCGTACGGGCAACCCCATCAACGTCATGCGCACCGACGACGGCGGTCGCACGTGGGGCGCGCCGGTACGGGTGAGCGACGCCGACCGGCTGCGGGCCGTCGCGCCCACCGCCGTCGTCGGGCGCGACGGCGAGCTGTTCGTCGCCTACCTCGACCTCGGCGACGACCGGCTCGACTACGGGGGGGCCCACGCCGGGAGGGGCGGGGAGCCGTACCAGGGGTCCTGGACGCTCGTCCTTGCCCGGTCCCTCGACGGGGGTGACTCGTGGCAGGAAGCCGAGGTGGACGACCACGTCACCCCGACCGAGCGCATCCTCGTGTTCCTGCCGCCGTTCCCGGCCCTGGCCGTCGACCGGGCCAGCGGGCGCCTCTACCTCGCCGTCGCCGACGGACGGCTCGGCGACGCCGACGTGTGGTTGTGGACCTCGTCGGACAGGGGGCAGACCTTCGGCGTCGCGCGCCGGGTCAATGACACCGCCGAGCGGGACGGGACGGCGCAGTACCTCCCCGCCGTGGGCGTGGCGCCGGGCGGCCGCGTCGACGTCGTCTACTACGACCGCCGGCGGGACGGGCGAGACCGGTTCAACCACGTCTCCCTCCAGTCGTCGTACGACCGGGGGCGGCGCTTCGGCGGCCACGTGCGGCTCTCTGCTACGCAGTTCGACTCCCGGATCGGGTTCGGGAGCGCCCTCGGGATGCCGGACCTCGGCAGCCGTCTCGCCGTCACATCGGCACGCCGGCGCGCCTTGGCCGTCTGGGCGGACACCACGTCGGGCAGCGAGGCGTCGGGCAAGCAGGACCTCTCCCGGGCCGTCGTCGCCCTGTCCCGGCCCGCCGGGGGGCGGGGACAGGTCCGCACGGCCGCCGCCGCGTCCGCCGGCGCCGGAGTCGTGGTGCTCCTCTGGGCAGCGAGCGGGAAGCGTCGTCCTCGCGCACGGCGGCGGCCGGAGCGGGCCCGCTGACGCTCCGCCCGGCTGCCCACGCACTGGAAAGCGAGGCGGGATGTGTGTACCATTTTGGTCGACGTAGTGTCCGCCCTAGTGCTGACAACGTCTTCCAGCGCCCAGGGGAAGGGACGGCTCGAGATGTCTCGGACGCGACGACTGTTGGCCCTGGCGGCGACGGCGACCGCGGCGGTCGTGCTCGGCGGTGCGGCGGTCACCTGGGCATGCACCGGACAGGGGTCGATCATGCTCTCGCCAGCCTCCGGACCCAGCGGCACGGTCGTCACGGTGAAGGGCACCGGGTTCGGGGCGAATCCGGTCGAGGTCCGTTGGGGGTCGGCATCGAGCACCTCACCCCTCCTCGGAACCGCGCCGAGCGGCAACTTCGCCATCGACGTCAAGGTTCCGGACGCACCCAGCGGCGTGTACTACATCGTCGCGGTGCCGACGACGACCCCGGAGGGCACCGAGCGGGCGCCCGGCTCCGCGGCGTTCACGGTGACGGTCCCGGTTGCCGAACCGACGCCGGTCACCCCGGCGCCCCAGCCGGCGCAGCCCCAGCCGCAGCCCCAGACACAGGCGGTGCAGCCGCAGCAGGAGGCGCTGCAGCAGCCGGCGCCGGCGGCGGCAGCCCAGCCGGTGGCATCCCCCGCCCCCCAGTCGTCCACCGGCCAGAGCGCGCCAGCTGCCGTCGCTGCCGGGCCCGTTGCGGCCGCCAGGACGAGCCGACCCGCCGCCACGGCGCCGGCGCCGGCCACGGCCGCCCCCGCTCCGTCGCCCGCCACGGCCGCCGCCGACGCTCCGGCCGTCGAGCTCGCCGACGCCACGACCGTGGAGGCGCCGCCCGCGGTGACCCCGGAGCCGCTGCCCGTGCCCGAGGCCGACGATGACGCAGCCAGCCGCTTCGGCAGCGCCCCCGTTGGCCTGGAGGATGTGACGGAGGCCGACCGGCTCGGCGCCGGCATGGCGCTCGGCGCGGTGCTCCTTTCCGTCGGCCTCGTCACGGTTCTGGGCGCCGGGCTCGTGGCCGTCTCCCGTCGCCGCCGGGCCACCTCCCCTCGCGTTGTCCGGCGTTAGCGGCGGAAGCGCGGCGGGCGGTGCCCGTCGCGCTTCTCGGCGGATCTCACGCATCGGCGCCTGCTCCCTCCTGCTCGCCCTCGGCTGTCTTGCCGTCCCCGACGGGCTGACGCCCGCCCTCGGCCAGACGCCGGCGCTGCGACTGGCGGAGAACTACGAGGTGCAGAGGATCAACAGCCCCACGCCCGCGCAAGGAGGCCAGCTGGGTTGGCTCGGCATCGCGAACGGGGGCGACCTCGACGGTGACGGCAAGGACGATCTCCTGGTCCCCCAGTACAACGGGCCGGGCGCCATCCATCTCATCAGCGGTGCCACCGGGGCCGTGATCCGGACGCTGACCCTCCCGGATCCGTCCGCCCTCGGCACGACGAGCGGCAACTTCGTGTATCCCGCCAAGCTGGCGGATCTCGGCTCTTGCGCCGGCGGGCAGGTGAGCCAGACGTGCGCCCAGAACCCGATCGGAGCAGCCGACGGCGTCCCCGAGATCGTGGTCGGCGCCTACGGCGTCGACCTCGAGGCGCCCGATCTCGGGCGTGCCTACGTCTTCGACGGCGCCACCGGTGCGGTGCTGAAGCGCGTGCAGATGCCGCCAGCCGACCGTGCGTCCGAGGCGGCCCAGTTCCCCGGCGGCAAGGGGTTCGGCTTCGGACGCGGCGTGGTCTCGCCCGCCAGCCCCTTCCCCGCCGACGCGCCCACCGCGGTCAAGATCGGCGACCTCGACGGGGGCGGCGTCGGCGACTTCCTCGTCGGCAACCCGACCTTCTACGAGCTGGGCCCGGCCACCAACCCGTCGTGCGACCCCGGGCCCTGTCCAGGATCGGGCCGGGTGTACGCCTACCGGGGCGAGGACATCGCCGGCACGGATCCGAACCAGGTGCTGGAGACCCCGTTCGAGATCATGAGGAACCCGATGTCGCAGAGCGGCGAGCCGCACGACCGGTTCGGCCATGCCATCCTGCCCATCGGCGACGTGGGACGGTGCACCACCGACCCCGGCGCGGGCGCAACCTGCCCGGAGGACGACCGCACCACCACGCGCGATGGCCGCCCCGACTTCGTCGTCGCGCAGCACCGCGCCGAGTTCCCGCCCGGGTTCCCCGACTCCGGCGTGGTGTGGCTCCACGACGGCCGCAGCGGCGCCGTCCTCAACATGTACCCCCATCCGGAGCCGCAGGTCGGCTCGCAGTTCGGCTACACGGTCGGCAGCATGTCCACCGCCATCGGGGACGTCGGGAACACCGTGGCGCCCGACATCCTGGTCGCCGCGGTCGGCCAGGGCGTCCAGTTCACCCACCAGGGCCGCGCCTACATCCTGAACGGCAACTACCTGGCGGCCGGGAGCGGGATCACCCTGGGCCGCCTCGACGACCCGACGCCGCACCGGGGCGAGAACTTCGGTGCGCCGTTCGCCGGCGTGGGCGACGTGGCCGGCGACCCCCGCAACGAGGTGCTCATCGGCAACGCCGGGCCATGGCAGACCGGCGACATCGACAACCAGTTCCTGTCCGACGTCCACGTTTTCAGTCCCGCCAGCGAGACGGTGGTGAAGACGTTCGCCGACCCGGACCAGCGGCTCAACAGCGGGTTCGGGCAAGGGGTGGCGCAGCTCGGCGACGTCAACGGTGACGGGTTCATGGACTTCGCGTTCACTTCCGGCTTCTTCACGGACACGGTGTTCCGCGAGGGGCGGCTCTACATCTTCCGCAGCACCACGGCCAGCACGACCACGACGACGTCCGTGACCTCCACGACGACCACGACGGGCACGTCCTCAACGTCGCCGACGACAACGCCGGCCCCCGTCGAGCCGCGAGATGGCTACGCCCTGGCCGCGGACGACGGTGGCGTCTTCAGCTTCGGGGACGCCGGGTTCTTCGGGTCCACGGGAGCACTGCGGCTCGCCAAGCCGATCGTCGACATCGAGTACACCCCTAGCGGACGCGGGTACTGGCTGGTCGCGTCCGACGGCGGCGTGTTCGCCTTCGGCGACGCGCGCTTCCTCGGGTCGACGGGGGCAATGACGCTCGCCCAGCCGGTCGTGGGGATGGCTGCGACGCCGTCGGGCAACGGGTACTGGCTGGTCGCCGCCGACGGCGGGGTCTTCGCCTTCGGTGACGCCGTGTTCCGCGGCTCGACGGGCGGGATGCGCCTGGCGCGCCCGGTCGTCGACATCGAGCGCTCGGCCTCCGGCGCCGGTTACTGGCTGGTGGGCTCGGACGGCGGGATCTTCGCCTTCGGGGACGCGGTCTTCCACGGCTCGACCGGCGCCACGAGGTTGGTGCAGCCGATCGTGGGGATGAGCCGCACGCGGAGCGGCGGGTACCACCTCGTGGCCGCCGACGGCGGCGTGTTCGCTTTCGGTGGCGCCGTCTTCCACGGCTCCACGGGCGGCATCCGCCTCGCCTCGCCGATCGTCGCCATGGCGGAGGTGAGCGACGGGTCGGGGTACTGGCTCTGCGCCGGGGACGGTGGCGTCTTCGCCTTCGGGAACGCCCGGTTCCGCGGCTCCATGGGGAGCCGCCCGCTCAATCGTCCGGTTGTCGGCTGTTCGGCGGCGGCTGCGTAGCGGTCGTCGCCGCCGGAGTGCCTGAGCCGGCTCTGCCGCTACGGTGTGAACCGGGAACGGCGGCGCGGAACATGGCCACGATGTGTGGACCGTCGGCGACGAGCCGGGCCGTCGACTTCTGCCGGTGGCCACCGCCAGTGCGGCGGGGCGGGCAGCTCTCCGGTCGCTCGATAGCGCTCGCCGGTGACGTGCCCGTCGGAGCCGGTTCAGCGAGCGCAATCGCCCCGTAGCGCTCGTTGGGCTTCCGGGCTGGTGTGCCTCGAGTCGACGCCTGCGATCTGCGAGGCACTGCGGGACCGCCCGAGAACGCGCGCTCCATAATCCGGGTCGCTAACAACTCTCGGGACGACTGAACGGCGCGTCTGGGGCTGCTCGGCAGGCATGATCCGGGTCTGAACCTCGCCCTGCTCCACCCGTTGCCACTCGATGGCTCGATTCGGCCCCGCGCCTTGGGGGAACTCTCCGACGCTGTCGTGGCACCGACGCTGTACTCGGTCGGATCCGTGCTGACAGCTTGGGCCGCTGCCGTCCTCGACCTCATGGATCATGGCGAGTGGGTTGTCGTCGGGAGCTCCGCTGGAGCCTCCTGCGCGCTGGAGCTCGCCGGCCTTGACCAATCACGGATCCGAGGGCTGGTGCTGATCCGTCGCCCGCCAGCAGCATGGGACCACCTGACGGTGAGTTTCGCCAGCAGCATGGGACCACCTCTTCGCCAGTCATGGGACCATCCCTGAGCATCCACCACCACCGGCGCCGCTGAGGTTGGCATCGCCACCTGACCGACAGCGGCCCAGGAAGGTGGCGATGAGCTTCAGGGAGGTTCCAGTGCACGAGATTCGAGAGGTCCTGCGGCTGTGGCTGCGGGGCGAGGGGCAGCGCTCCATCGCCCGGCTGGCGGCCGTCGACCGAAAGACGGTGCGGCGCTACGTGGAGGCGGCCACCGGTGCCGGCCTCGACCGTGACGCCGGCGAGGAGGCGCTCGGCGACGAGCTGATTTCCGTTGTGTGCGAAGCGGTTCGTCCCCACCGCCCCGACGGCCACGGCGCTGCCTGGGCGGTGGCCGCCGCCCACCACGACCAGCTGAAGGCCTGGCTGGTCGACCAGGACCTGACCGTGGTCAAGGCCCACGAACTGGAGCGCCAGGGCGTGGTGCTGCCCCAGCGCACGCTTCACCGCTACGCGCTGGAGGTGCTCGACGTCGGCCGCTCGGCCAGGACGACGACCGTGCGAGTGGCCGACGGCGAGCCCGGGTCCGAGCTGCAGGTGGACTTCGGCAAGATGGGCCTGATCCTCGACGCCGACACCGGCCGGCGCCGGGTGTGCCACGCGCTCATCTTCACCGCCTGCTACTCCCGGCACTGCTACGTGTGGCTGAGCTTCACCCAGACCACCGAGGCGGTGATCGCCGGCTTCGAGGCGGCGTGGTCGTTCTTCGCCGGGGTCTTCCGGGTTGTCATCCCCGAAAATGTGCCGCGGCACATTTTCGGGGTTCTGTACCCGCGCGCGTTATGCGCCCGGCGCTCCCGGAATCCGGGCGGGACCGGCGGTGAACGGCTCCGGGTAGCCGAGCGCGGGCACATAACGCGAACGCTCCCGCCAGGGTGCTTCCTCCGGCTCACGCTCAGAG
>DATLFN010000032.1 GCA_035540975.1 Acidimicrobiales bacterium | reverse complement strand
CCCCACCACCGCCGTCGAGCCCGTGTGCCGCGAGGTCGTCGCCGAGCCGAGCGCCCGGCCCTGCCAACCACCCCGCTGGGGCCACACCGAGCACGGGAACCCGGCGGCCGGCAAGTCCTGACCGCCGCCGCCCGGCGTGCTGGGCGCCGCCCGGTGAGAGCGCCGCGCCCGATTGGATTCGTTCGAGGCGGGCGGGGTACAACCTGCGCCAGATCGCTCGGGTGGCGGCGGTCGGTGGGCACCCGCGGAGGCTTGGAGAGAGCGGCATGGCCGTGCACTGGCACCGGAACTCCGGGAACCGCCCGAACTTCTCCTCAACCGGCGCGCGACGGCCGCCGAAGCCTCCGCAATGACCGCCGTCGTGATGCCCGGTGCGGTGCCCGTCGCGGCGCCCGCCCCCGCCCGGCGCCGGGCGCGGGTCACCGTGCTCCGCCTCCTCGCCCTGGGCGTGGGGATGCTCCTGCTCCCCAACCTCGCCATCCTCGGGCTGCACCTGCTGGCCCAGCGCAACGCGGCGGGGGCGTCGCTCGCCATGCCGATCAAGAACTTCGCCCAGGTGGACGACCGGGTGTGGCGGGGCGCCGTCCCCACGGCGGCCGGGTACGAGGCGCTGGCCGCCAACGGCGTCACCACCGTGGTCGACCTGCGAGCCGAGGAGGGCATCCGGGTCGACGAGGCCCAGCTCGGCCGCCTCGGCATCACCCGGCTGCACGTGCCGCTGCGCGACGGCCAGTCGCCCACCGAGAGCCAGGTCGAGCGCTTCCTCGCCGCCGTCGAGGGCAGCGAGGGGCGTACGTTCGTGCACTGCGGCGCCGGCGTCGGCCGCACCGGCACCATGGCCGCCGCCTACCTCGTCAAGACGGGCCAGGCGACGCCGCGTGAGGCGCTGCTGCGCAACCTGACGGTCGGCCCGCCGTCGCTCGAGCAGCTCGCCTTCGCCTCCGGCCTGGACACCATCGCGGGCGTCGACCGGCCGGCCCCGCTGATGGTCGCCATCAGCCGGACGCTGGACGCCCCCCGGCGCATCTGGGTCAACCTGCGGGGCAGTTACAACTAGGCGTCACGACGCCCGGGCCGCTTCCGCTGCCCCCACCGCCGACACCGAGCGCACGATGGCCCGGATGCGGTCCGTGGTGGCGTCGTTGATGCACCCCCGCAGCCGGCGCTCGGCGTACTTGCCGACCTCGGGCTGGACGAGGAACTGCACCTCGCCGGCCCCCACGGCGTTCATCCCGACCAGCTGGAAGCCGCCGCCCAGCTGCGTGGTGCAGGCGCCCCACAGGGCGCTCGCCGCCACCAGCGGCGACCGGGCCGAGCCGGGGTCGACGGCGAGGACGACCGAGGTCGTGCCCGCCACCCTGGGGTCGGGACGGGTCTGGGTGGCGTCGGCCATGGCGTCGATGCCCACGGTGGCGGCGCCGGCGGCGGCGACCGCGACCAGGACGTGGACGGCGGCCGACAGGCGACGGGGCGAGGCGACCGGGGCGGGCACGCCGGCCAGGGTGCCGACGGGCATGCCGAGCGGCGCCAGGCGCAGCGCCAGCCCCCGCTCCAGGCCCGGGGTGGCGGTGGCCCGGGCCACCCGCTCGACCACCCAGGCCACCCCCGACAGCACGACGCCGGCGCCCAGCAGGATCGGCACGAACACCGACATCTCGCTGCCGGGCCGCGACAGCCAGTCGAAGCTGGTGCGCGGCTCAGGCGCCGCATCGCGGAGGTGGGCCAGGGTGGCTGCGTCCGGGTGGGCCTCGGGCGTCGCTGCCGCGCCGGCCTCCACCGCCGTCTGGATCGAGCGGAGGCGGTCGAGGATGGCCGCCGACGCGAGCGCCAGCTCCGCCGCCACGAACAGCACGCCCGCCACCAGCGCCCGGTGCCACTCCCAGCGGACCAGGTACACGAACAGGTAGATGCCGGTGGCGGCCAGGGCGCCGAGCAGGATGGCGTAGCGGAGCTTCCTCACGACGCCTCCCCGGTGCCGACGTCGACCGCGTCGGCCGTCTCCACCGCCGTCACCTCGCCCGCCGTGCCGTCGACCACCACGACCGTCCCGGGCGGGAAGCGGTCGAGGGCGCCGGCGACACCGACCACCGTGGGGACGCCGAGCTCGCGGGCCAGGATGGCGAGGTGGGAGAGCACGCTGCCCGTCTCCGCCACCAGCCCGCCGAGGCCCGCCAGCAGCGGGGCCAGCCCGGGATCGAGGGTGCGGGCGACGAGCACGTCACCGTGGGACGGGCGCCCGCCGCCGACGTGGACGACACGGCCCATGGCCCGGCCGCCTCCGGCGCCCTGCCCGCCACCGCTCCCGCCCGGGTCGACGGGGACCACGGCGTCGCCGGCCAGCCGGAAGGCGGCCGGCAGCGGCGGGGCGAGGGGCCGCTGCCGCCGGGTCTCCAGGTCCTCGGGGACGGCGGCGGACGTCACGGCCCGGTCCAGCTCGTCGAGGGTCATCCAGCGGACCGCATCGGCGTCGGGGAGCAGGTCGCGGCGGGCCAGGCGCCGGCCCAGCTCGGCGGCCACCACGGCGGTGAGCTCCTGCACCCAGCGGACCCGCAGGCGCAGCGCCTCCCGCCACACCACCAGCGGGTCGGCGGTGGCGTCACCGCCCGCCGGGGGCAGCACGAGCACGTCGGGGAGCGCCGGCGTGGCGCCGATGGCGGGCGCCACCAGCGAGAGCACGACGGGGTGGCGGGCCACGATCTCGGCGTCGCTCAGGCCGTGCGCCCGGGCGGCGGCCACCACGTGCAGGGCGGTCCCCGCCGAGGTGGCCGACCCGGCGCCGTCGCCCGCCGTGGGGACGGGGCTCAACATGCCGGTCAGGATCTCGTGGGCGTTGAGCGAGACGAGGGCCTGGTGCGACCCCCGCAGGGCGGCCAGCAGGCGCTCGTCGGAGAGGGTGGACGGGCGCCCCACCGACGCCAGCTCCTCGTCGGCGCGCTTGACGAGGTCGTTGGCCAGGGCGGGCAGGGCGGAGCGCAGCCGGCCCGTGCGCCAGGCGGCGCGGAGGCGGCGGGCCGAGGGCCGGGGGTCGAGCTTGGCGAAGAGCGAGCGCCGGCCCGGCGCGATGCCGAGCAGCTGGAGGTCGGCGGCGGCCCGGCCGTCCACGGCGGTCACGACGGGCGACGACTCCACCTGCCGGCGGGACGCGGCACCGGTGAGGAGGACCGCCTCGGCGAGCGCCCGCCGCAGGGGGCGCAGCCACAGGTCGGCCTCGAGGGGCAACAGGGCGTCCGGGAAGGTCTCGGCCACCGGGCCGGGCCCGAGCACCGGGGCGCGGCGGTCGGCGGTGGCACCGACGGCGGTGACCGGGCGGCTCTGGAGGAGCAGCAGGCCGGCCTCGGCGTCCACCGCCCACTCGATGTCCTGGGGGGAGCCGAAGCTGCGGGCCCCCCGCGCCGCCAGCCCGACGAGTGCCCGCCGGTAGCGCAGCGGGAGGCGAGGAGCGCCCGGGGCACCGTCGAAGGCCACGATCCGGCCACGGGGGGTGAGGGTGGCGCGGCTGCCGTCGACCGTGCCGCCGACCAGCTGGTCGGGGCCGCCGTCGACGGCGGCCAGCGCCAGGCGGTCGGTGCGACCGCTCACCGGGTCCACGCCGAACAGCACGCCGCCCCAGCGCGGGTACACCTGGGGCTGCACCAGCACCGCCATGGGCGGCGCCCCGCCGTCGTCGGCCGCGCCACCGGCGCCGGCCGACGCGATCACCTCGTCGACGGCGGCCAGGAACGCGTCGTGGTCGCCGACGCCCAGCACCGAGGTGAACTGCCCGGCCATCGACGACGTGGCTCCGTCCTCCCCCGGCGACGACGACCGCACGATCAGCGTGCGCCGGCCACCGTCGGAGAGCTCGTCCCACGCCGCGTCGAGGGAGGCCCGCACGATGGGCGGCGCGGCGACGGCACCGCCGGCGGCGACGAGTGCCGCGCACCCGGCGGTGGTGACGACGAACCCGGGCAGCACGGGGAAGCCGCGGGAGGCAGCCGACGCCAGGACAGCCGCCTTGCGCCCTGCGACGTCGGGATCGGCGGCGCGGCGTTCGTCCAGCCGGACGACGAGCGGCACCGGGCCCGGGTCGGGCTCGGGCGCACGGGCAGGCGCCTCGCGGAACCCGTGGCGACGGCGAGGGTCTCGCGACAGGGCCTGCATCGCCCTACCCCCGCCCCTGCTCCACGGTCGCCTCGCTGCGCACCGCGCGCTCCCTTCGGATAACACCGGTTACCTATCGGAAGGTAGAACCGATGTCGGCCGACTACAACGCGTTCCTCGCCGGAATTAGTCCCAATTGCGGCGGCTCTGGTCCCGATTGCGCCCGTGCTGCCCGCGGACGGGTCGGCGGACCGATATCGGGCCGGGTCGCGCCTAGAGGATCCAGCGGTGCTCGGCGTACCAGGCCGCCAACTCGGAGACGGCGGCCCGCAGGTCCGTCTGGCGCAGCCGGAACCCGGTGCTCTCCAGGGCGGTGAGATCGAGGCGGTTGTTCCGGTTGGCCTTGCGCATGAACCGGAACCGCTCCGGCGTGAACAGGATGTCGTCGGTCATGCCCTTGTCCAGCATGGCGTCACGGGCCTTCGCCCGCTCCTCGGTGGTGGGCCCGCAGTCGGGGTCGTCGCTCGTGGCGAACCCCAGGCCGAACTCGTCGGCCAGCAGGGCGGCCACCTCCACCGAGCTCGGGTAGGTGGGCATGGCGACGTTGAACGCCCGGCCCCGCGCCGGCTCGTGCGTCGCCAGGTGGATGCTCGCGGCGACCAGGTCGTCGAGGTGCAGCAGGCGTTGCTCCACCGGCTCTTCGTGGACGAGCACGGTGTCGACCATGGCGAACCGCTCGATGGCGATGTCCAGCATGGCGCTGGCCAGCAGCTTGGTGGCGCCCGGGCCGTGCACCGACACGGGCCGGAGGACGACGACCGGCACACCCTGGTCGGCCGCCCGCCACACGACCTGCTCCGCCATCCACTTGGCCTTGCCGTACCCGCGGCTGGGACGGGGCTCGACGGTCTCGGGTACGGGCGACGGCAGCTGCTCCTCCTCGCCGTACACCGACGTGGAGCTCATGTGCAGGAACACCTCGGGCCCGGCCGCCATGGCGGCCGCCATCAGGCGCTCGGTGGCGAGGGCGTTGTCCCGCTCCATCTCCTCCTGCGTGGACCGGGAGCTGGACGCCCCGGCCAGGTGGAACACGTGGCTCACGCCCGAGACGAGGGGAGCGAGGTCGCAGGCCTCGTCGGCCAGGTCGGCCCGGACGTAGTCGACGGCGTCGGGGAGGTGGTCGGGCCGGGGCGAGCGCCCGCAGCTGCGGACCTCCCACCCCTGGTCGACGAGGGCGGGGACGAGTGCGGAGGCGATGAAACCGCGTCCGCCGGTAACCAGGGCTGTGGGGGCCATCGCGGGCGTAGCATAGGGGTGTGAAGGTGTCCGAAATGTGCGACGTGTGTGGCCGGGAGGTCCCCGCGGGGACCGGGAGGCGCGAGGAGGTGGGGGTGTCCGGCGCCATGTGCCCGGCGCCCATGGCGTTCCACGACGACTGCTGGGAGCGGGCCTCGCAGATGTGGCAGCCCGACCCCGAGTCCTACTGCGAGGTGGACCCGCTTTTCCCGGAGACGGCGCAGTGGGTGGCGCAGCAGCAGCAGGAAGACCTCGAGCAGCGGGAACGCCGGAGCTGACCACGCTCGAGCAGCGCTCCCCCACCGATCCCGCCACCGGCTGGCGATACTGGCAGGTCCGGCGGGACACCGGGCTGCTCCACTCCGTCACCCACCGCTCGGTGGCGTGGCGGCCCGGGCGGGCCCAGCGCGCCGTCTGCCTGATCGGCGGCCACGAGGCGCCGGCGACCGGCTGCGCCTGCGGCATCCACGCCGCGCCCGACCTCGGGACGCTGCGGGAAGAGAGCCTGTGCCTCCGGCCCATTGACCCGCTGGTGGTCGGCGAGGTCGCCCTGTGGGGCGCCGTGGTCGCCGACGCGCACGGCCTGCGCGCCCAGTACGCGGCGCCCCGGCGCCTGGCGCTGGTCGTCGGTCCGCCGGGCCCGGAGCACGGCGAGGCGGAGTCGCTGGAGCAGCTGCGGGCCTACGGCGTCCCGGTCGACACCATGGCGCCGGCCGACGCACTGGGCGACGTCGCCGCCGCCATCCTCGGCCATCAGGCGATGTCGGGGTAGGGCGGCGTGGGGGGCGAGACCACCAAGGACGCCGCCCTGCGGGTCCTGGGGCGCCGGGGCGATCCGGAGGGCATCGCCCTGGTCGTGGCGCGGGAGGTGCCGGGGAGCGAGGTGGAGCGCCACCGGGGCACGTGGCGGGTGTGCGCCTCGTCCAAGAAGAGCCTGTTCCGGGGCACCAGGCGGCCCGAGCTGGTGGTCGAGGTCGACGGCGCCTGCTTCGACGGCGGCAAAGGCCCGCGCCAGCGCGATGAGGTCAGGCAGGAGATCGCCGCCTCCATGCGCGGCCCCGGGCTCGAGCGGGTGCTCGGGATGATCCCCGAGGTGCGGATCGCCGTCTCCTTCCTGGCCGACGTGGAGGGCCGCATACCGGTCACCCACCCCATGTACGCCGTGGCCCTGGACGTCGCCACCCGCACCGACGGGTTCGTGCTCGACCTCCACAACGGCCGGGTCCTGTCGGCCGCCGGCGAGGTGTGGGGCTCGCGTGAGCTGGCCGGTGAGGGCGCCGGTCCCGCCGACCCCTCGATCGCCCGCATCGGCTCGCGGCTGGTCGTGCTCTTCGCCGTGGCCGCCCGGTGCCTCACCGAGTACGACGGCCGGGACATCGACGAGGCGCGGGACGGGATCGTGGCGTGGGTCCACGGCTCGGGCGCCACCGTCGAGCCCGAGGACTTCGAGGTGTCGATCCTCCAGCGCCCCGCCCGTGGCCTCGACGAGGAGGCGCTGGCGTTCGGCTCGTGGCAGATCGAGGGGGCGGCGGCGCTGGCGTGGGCGCTCGGCCTCCTCCCCTCCATGCCGCCCCACGACCACCCCGTCGACCCCGCCGTCGTCAGCGGGGCGCTCGGCTTCCCCGACGTGGCGGCGACGGCGGCCGCCCTCCGGGCGAGCACCCGGCGTCACCCGGCGGTCGTCGACGCCGAGGCGGCCCGCCAGTACGCCATCTACTGGCGGCTCCGGGAGTTCGTGGCCAAGGGTGAGGCGCTGGACCTGGAGTCGTTCGCCCGCAGCGGCCAGCAGGGCCCGCTGCGCTTCGACCGCGTCCCGCTGCTCGGCGGCGACCTGGCCGTGGGCGAGAAGGCGATC
Organism: Acidimicrobiales bacterium; assembly: GCA_035540975.1. Taxonomy (NCBI): domain Bacteria; kingdom Bacillati; phylum Actinomycetota; class Acidimicrobiia; order Acidimicrobiales; species Acidimicrobiales bacterium. The sequence continues at coordinate 24,487 of DATLFN010000032.1, read as the reverse complement.
GCCGACGCCGACCCCGACGTCGTCGAGGTGTCCCTCGGCATCGTGGGCGAGCGCCTCCGCGCCCTCAACTGGCTGGGCCGGGGCGGCCTCTACTCGGCCGTGGAGCTCACGCCGTAGGTCTTCGACCTCATTCGCTCGCTCGCCGCGTTCGCAGCGGCAAGGTCCGTGGCCGCACTCGCCGCCGCAGGCGGCCTCTACGGCTGCGGACAACGAGAAGGACAGGGCGGAGGGGGGCGAGCTCCGCTCGCCCGCCGGAGCACGATCCAACTCGACCGAATGGAGTGAGCGAAGCGAACGAATGAGGTCGAAACTGGCCCCGGTCAGGTCGTCTGGTTGGACAGGGCCAGGTGGTGCGCCGACCAGCGCCGTAGGTGCGCCAGCCGGGCGGCGTCGAGCACCTCGCACGCCCAGCCCCAGTGGATCGACACCCAGTCGCCGACCGACACGTCGTCGGTGAAGCCCTGGCCGGAGAGCGACCGCAGCACCCGCTCGGGGGCCTCGGGTCCGAGCGCCAGCCGGCCGTCCCGCTCCACCAGGGGCTGGCGGTCGACGACCAGGGCGGCGGGCTCGACGGCGCGCACCCGGCCCCAGCTGATCCGGCAGCTCTCCATCGCCGCCATGCTGATCTCCCTGGCCTCCAACCGCCGGTAGACGTCCAGCACATGGAACAGGTGGTACGGGCGGGCGCCCTCGGGCGGCTTGCGCAGCACCTCCTCCCGCAGGCGGCCGGTGAGCTGGCGCCCGAACCGCTCCTCCAGGGTGCGGCTGAGAGCGCTCGCCTCCACCGTGTCGAGCAGGTCGTTGCCCAGCCAGTAGGCGTCCACCACGCGGCGGTCGAACGGGTCGGCGATGCCGTTGGCCGATGCGATCGTCCTCAGGTAGGGGACGGCGCCGGTGAACTTGGCGAGGAGCGGCGCCAGGCGGGCGTCGGCCCGCCCGGTGGCGGCGTGCTCGAAGAGCAGGTCGGCCTCGTTGCCGCCGCAGTAGCCCAGGTGGTTGGGCATGAAGCCGTAGCGGATGAACGCCAGCAGCCCTGACGAGGCGGCGACGGCCTGCGTCTCCATGCGCCGAGCCTACGGCCCGCCGTCCCACTCCAGGGACCAGCCGCCTCCGTCCGGCGTGGGCCGGGCAACGGCGGGAGCGCCCACGGGCGCCGCCCACCCGGCGGGCTGTCGCTCCCACCGCACGGCGCGCACGGCCACCGCTCCGGGGTCGCCGGCGATCTCCTTCCGGGTCACCTCCAGCACGAAGGCGCCGTCCACGTGCTCGAGGCCGCGTGCCGCCACGCGGGTCAGCCAGCGGGCACCCAGGATGGCCGTCACCCGGGCGCCGATCGAGTCCATCTGGCCGTGCAGGCCCTCGCTCTGGCCGGCCCGCAGCACCTTGAGCTCGATCCCCGACAGGCGGCGGCAGCCGAACTCGGGCATCCAGCGGCGCAGGTGCGCCTCGACGGCGGGGACGGCGCGCTGCTCCAGCAGCTCGCGGAGGAGCCGGCCGTGGTCGCTGAAGTAGCGGGAGTGCCGCCACGCCCGGTCCCAGGTGAGGAGCAGGCCGAGCTCGTGGACCCGCTGGAGGTCGCCGGGCACGAGGAGGCCGCCGGGCCCGAGCCGGGACTGCATCTGCTGGAGCAGCTGGCCGGACATGGCCCACGAGTGGAGGTTGCGCCACAGCTGGAGCGCCTGGAGGCAGGCCGGCTTCTCGCCGCCGAAGGCCAGCATGGTGCGCTCGGCGGCCAGGTCGTGGTCCTCGATCTTGAGCTTGCCCCGCACCCAGCTGATGCGGTGCACCTCGCCGCCGCAGGGGACGGTGGCCGTGGCCGGCGGCACGTGGTGGCACCAGCGGTCGCGGACGGCCACGGCCGGCTCGCCGTCAGGCGGCGTCGATGTGGACGACGCGCGCCCACTCCGGCGGCTCCCAACCCCGGTTCCCCCGGGGACGCCCACCCTCGATCAGGCCGACGACGACCGACATGCCCTTGGGCGCCTCGGGCGGCCACGGGGTCAGCCCGTCGGTGAGCACCACCACGACGGACGGCCGGGGGCGCAGCCTGGCCGCCGCCTCCACGCCGGCTCGCATGTCGGTCCCGCCGCCGCCCACCAGCTCCAGGCGCCGCCCGCTCGACACCCGCTGGACGTTGTGCACGGCGGCGTCCACGGCCAGCACCCGGAGCCGGTTGCGGGCCAGGCCCACGCCCCGCAGCAGGCTGTCCACCTCGGCCAGGAGGCGGGCCAGCTGCCCCTCCCCCATGCTCCCCGACGTGTCGCACAGGACCACGACCTCGGGGACGGGGCGCTGCATGGACGGCAGGACGACGTTCGGGCTCGCCTGCCCCCGCCGCGACGGCCTGGTGTACGTGTAGTCGACCAGGCCGGCCATGCCGCCGATCCCCTTGCGGATCTCCGCCGCCAGCACCCGCCGCCAGTCCACCTGGGGGTCGAGCATGTCCTCGGCCCACCGGCGCCAGCTCTTCGACATCCGGCCCACGCCCTCCTCGCAGAACTTGAGGACGTCGGCCGCCACCTGGGCCCGGGTCAGGTGCCGCTCGCCCGGCGGCAGCCCGCTCTGTTTGTCGGCCAGCAGCTCCCACGAGCGGGTCCGGGCGTCGGCGCCGCTGCCGCAGTCGGGCTCGACGTCGGTGTCGACGTGGTCGCAGTGGAAGTACTCCTCGGCCATCCGGCTGGGCGCCCACCCGAGCGCCTGGGGCAGCACGGGGTCGTCCAGCCGCAGCCCGGTGTTGACCAGGTCGTCGTTGATCTCGGCGTCGGCGGCCAGCGCCCAGTCCTTGGTGACGTGCGAGCTCACCCCCAGGCTGCGGGCCCGCCCGGCGTGGTCGCGCACCAGGTGGCCGGCGTGGTGGACGAGCAGGCTGCCCAGCTTCTCGACACTCCACCGGTCCACCACCTCGGGGTCGACGTAGAGCCGCCACGACTCGTCCACCGACACCTTCCCCAGCCCCGGCATGGGCACGACCGGCGAGGCGAAGATCGCCGCCGCCAGGTACGGGTGCCGCGACACCGCCCACAGCCGCGCCACCGCCAGCTTGCGCTCGTCGAGAACGGGCGGCGGACCGTCGCTCACGGGCACCACCGTTCTCTGGACGTGAGCAGCCGGTGTGCGGCGCATTCCGTCCACGGAACGGTCAAAGGAACGGTCAAAGGAGGCCCGCCTCCTTGAGCAGGGGGGCGAACAGCTTCACCTCGGGCGGGGCCACGGCGCCTTCCGGGCGGCACTGGGCGAGGACTCGGGCGGCCACGGCGGCGACGTCGGGCACCCGCTCGCCGGCCCGGCCGAGGACCCGCCATCCGGCCAGCCAGCGCTCGGCGGTCGGCCGGGCGGCGACGGCGGCGGCGACGGCGGAGAGGACGGCGTAGGCCCGGTCGCCCCGCTCGGGCAGCTCGAAGCGGTCGGGGTCGGCCAGGACGTCCTCGGGGTCGGGGAGGTCCATGTCCATCTCCCACATGAGCAGCTCGACGCCCGGTCCCTCGCCGACGCAGCCGGTGATGAGCGCTGTCTCCGCCTCGGTGCTGGCCCCCGCCGCCTCCGCCGCCGCCCACAGCCGGGCCGCCATGTCCCACGTGCGGGGACTGGGCCACCCGCGGCCGGCACCGGCGGCGTCGCCCGGCACCTGGCACGTGAGGCCCGGGCGCACGGTGACGAAGGCGGAGACCAGCCCCCGCGTGCGCGTGATGCCCTCCTCCCACCCGGGCGGGAGGGCCGGCACGACCGGGGCGGCCCAGCCGCCGGCCAGGCCCTGGGCGAAGGCGGCGGGCTCCACGTCCCACTCGAGGTGGCAGAACCGGTTGGCGAGGGGCGCCGACAGGTCCCAGCCGTCGGCCGACTGCTCCGGCGGGTTGGCGGCGGCCACGACCACCACGTCGGGCGGCAGCTCGATGTCCCCCACCACCCGCTCGAGGACGACCCGCAACAGGGCGGCCTGCACGGCCGGCGGTGCGGTGGAGATCTCGTCGAGGAACAGCAGGCCGCGGCCGGCGGCGGCCAGGCGCTCGGCCCACCGGGGCGGGGCGAAGTGCACCACGCCGTCCACCACCACCGGCAGCCCGGAGAAGTCGGACGGCTCCCGGATGGCGGCGATCACCGTCTCGCACGGCCACCCCATGGCGTCCGCCATGGCCCGGATGGCCGACGACTTGCCGGTTCCCGGGGCGCCCCAGATGAGCACGGGGACCTGGGCCGCCACCGCCACGCCGAGCGCCTCCACCGCCGTGCTCTGACCGGTCACGAGGCAACCCTAGGTGTCCGCCCCGGCGTCGGGGGCCGCAGCATGACAAGAATGGCGGGATGACCGACGCACCCCGTCCGGCCTCCGACCCGTCCCCCCGCCAGGGAGGTGGCGGGCACTGCTCGAACTGTGGCGCCCCCCTCCTGGCCGAGGCGCGGTTCTGCACCCAGTGCGGCACGCCCCGCGCCGCAAGCGGCGCCGCGGCGGGCGCGGCAGGCGCGGCGGCGGGGACCGCCGCCGGTGCGGCGGCCGCCGCACCTCCCCCACCCGACGCCACGCGCGTCATGCCGTCGGCCCGGGTGCAGGAGCATCGGATCGTCGAGGAGCGCGAGGAGCCGCCGCCCGTCTACCGCGGGCCGGGCCCGCCGTCCACCAACTGGGTCCTCATCGCCCTCCTCGTCCTCGGGCTGCTGCTCCTACTCCTCGGCGTCGTCCTCCTGCTGCAGGACGACGCCGACGACGAGGGCACGACCGACGACACGACGACGACCACGCTGTCCACCACCACGACCTTGCCGCCGACCACGCTGGCGACGCTGCCCCCCACCACCGTGACGTTGCCGACGACGACGGCGACCACGACGGCGCCGACGACCACCACCACCACGACGGCACCGACCACCACGACGACCACGGTCACCCTCACCGTCCCTACCACCGCCCCGCCCCCGTAGCGGCGGTTGCCCGCACGGGCGCGCCGGATCAGCGGGCGGCGCTCAGCACCTGGGCTGGAGCAGGCCGCCGCACGGTCGGCGAGGGGCGGTGGTCGTGGTGCCGGCGAACGGGTCGGTCGTCGACGTGGTGGTCCCGCCGCCGAACGGGTCGGTGGTGACCGTGGGGTCCACCGTGGTCGACGGGGCGTCGGGGTCGAAGACGGTGGTGGACGGGGCATTCGGGTCGAAGACGGTGGTGGTCGACTCGTCGGAGAAGACCGAATAGGGGGGGGCGGTGAGGACCGTCGTGGAGGTGGAGTGGAGGGGCAGGGGCACGCTGAAGTCGCTGGGCGGCACGTCGGCCAGGGCCTCCGACATGAACAGCTTCCACGTCTCCGCCGGGATCGACCCGCCCGTCACCCGCTCGACGCCCTTCACGTTGAGCAGCGGCGTCGGCCGCTCCTTGTTGCCGATCCACACCGAGGTGGACAGGGTCGGCGTGTACCCCGTGAACCAGGCGTCCCGCCACTCCTGGGCGGTGCCCGTCTTGCCCGCCGCCGGGCGGCCGATGTCGGCCCTCGTGCCCGTCCCGTCGGTGATGACGCCCTTGAGCACGTCGGTGACGTTGTCGGCGATGATCTGGGCCAGCACCCGCCGGGGCTTGACCCGGCGGTTGTCCTCCACGAACTCCCCGTCGGGGTCCTTCACCCACAGGACGGGCGTGGGGTCGGCCCGCATCCCGCCGTTGGCGAACACGCCGAACGCCGAGGCCATGTCCAGCGGCGAGACCTCCTGGGCGCCCAGGGCGTAGCTCGGCCCGTGCACCTCGGGGTTGGCGACCCACGCCGACGTGATCCCCAGCTTCTTCGCCATCTCGGCCACCTCGGGGACTCCGACGTCGACGATCACCTGGGCGTAGACGGTGTTGTAGGAGTTGTGCGTGCCCCTACGGAGGGTTACCCGCCCGCCGCCGCCACCCTCGTAGTTCTCGATGACGCAGCCCCGCTCGCCCGTGCAGCCCGGGATCCGGTACTGCGACGGCGCCGAGTACACCCGGTCGTCGGGGATGCCCTTGGCGAAGGCGGCGGCCAGGACGAACGGCTTCCACGACGAGCCCGGCTGGCGGCCCGAGCCGCCGCCCTCCACGCGCACGGCGTCGGGGTCCCAGCACGTGGCCGGGACGTCCACGCGGTTCTTGACCTCGGGGGCGGGGAAGGCGCACTTGCCGAGGGCGAGGTTCACCTGCCCACCGGGGGCGGCGAAGTTGCGGCCACCGACCAGCGCCTTCACGTAGCCCGTCTGCGGCTCGACGGAGACCAGCGCCATCTCGATGGCCGGATCGACCCCCTTGAGCCCCTCGGCCGTCGCCCGCTCGGCGGCGTCCTGGAGCCTGGGGTCGAGCGTGGTGCGGATCTCCAGGCCGCCGCGGTACACGGCGTCCCGGCCCAGCTTGTCCTCCAGGTACCGTCGGACGTAGTCGACGAAGTACGGGTACTTGGTGAACTGCGGGCGGGCGGGGAAGACGTTCGTGGCCGGCCGGTTGGTGATCGGCCCGGTGGTGGCGAGCCACACCCGCTCCTGCGACGCCCTGGCGTGGTCCTCGGGGGAGACGAACCCGAGCTCGAGCATGCGGTCCAGCACGAACTGGCGCTTCGACTCGGCCGCGCCCTGGTTGCCGCGGGGCTCGAGGCGGCTGGGCGCCGGGATCAGCCCGGCGAGGAGCGCCGACTCCGACAGGGTCAGCTCGTTCACCGGCTTGCGGAAGTACGTCTCCGAGGCGGCGCCGACGCCGTACGCCCCCTCGCCCAGGTAGATCGACGAGAGGTACCTGAAGAGGATCTCCTCCTTGTCCTCCGAGCGGGTGAGCTGTCGGGCCAGGATCCCCTCGCGGATCTTCCGGGAGATGGTGCGCTCGCCGCCCGTGTACGCCGACTTCACGTACTGCTGGGTGATCGTCGAGCCGCCCTGGACGATCTCCTGGCCCTTGATGTCGGCCAGCAGGGCGCGCATGGTGGCCGCGAAGTCGATGCCGCCGTGCTTGTAGAAGTTCTTGTCCTCGGCGGCCACGACCGCCTTCTTCAACACGTCGGGGATGTCCTCGGGCTTGACCGGGCGCACCTGCTCGAACTCGGTGAACTGGCCGATCTCCTGGCCGGCGGCGTCGAACACGCGGCTGATCTGGCTGCCCCCCGGCGGCCGCGCCGTGGGGAGCTCGTCGGGTACGGGGACGGTCAGGAGCGCCAGGAAGACCAGTCCGGCGACCACGACGGGAGCCAGGGCGGCGAGGATCAGCGTGACCAGGGTGGTCCGGACGAGGAACGGGCTCTCCACTCGCCGGACAGTCTTGCACGGAGGCGCCTGGCGCCTGTCGCGGCGGGGGTGCTCCCCGCTAGGCTGCGGCCCACTCGGGACGGGGCCCGGTCCGGGTGAGGTGGCCAGCGCTGGGTGCTCCGGGCCCGGTGCTCCGCCGTCCACCCACCGAGGAAGCCCCGGATTGCTGATCTTCCTGCTCGTCGTGTGCGTGGTCTTCGGCGTGATCATCTACGCCATCTTCAGCGGCATCCTCTCGGAGGACTCCGAGGGCTTCGGGTTCCACCGCCCGCCGCGGCTGCGCGAGCTCTCCCCGGGGTGCCTGCTGTCGATCATCGCCGTCGCCGGGCTGTGGTTCCTGGCCTGGACCATCGTGCTGCTCCTCGCCATCAAGCTCCTGCGGACGCCCCTGGGTGACTAGATGCGAACCCCCGTTGTGTCCCGGGGCGTTCCGTCATGGATAATCGTGTGGTGGCGAGGGCTCGGGGGCAGTCCAGCGGCGACGACGACCTCGTCGGCCTGTACCTCCACGACATCAGCGCGCACCCGCTCCTCACGCGCGAAGACGAGGTGCGCCTGGGGGAGCTGGTGGCAGAGGGCAAGGCGGCCGCCGTCGAGCTGGCGACCGTCGACCCCAAGGACAAGAAGCGCGTCGCCGAGCTGAAGCGCCGGGTGCGGGAGGGCGACGACGCCACGACCCAGTTCGTCCAGTCGAACCTCCGCCTGGTCGTCTCGCTGGCCCGCCGCTACCGCTCGTCGGGCCTGCCCATGCTGGACCTGATCCAGGAGGGGAACCTCGGCCTCCTGCGGGCGGTGGAGAAGTTCGACTCCCGGCGGGGGTTCAAGTTCTCCACCTACGCCAGCTGGTGGATCCGCCAGGCCATGACCCGCAGCATCGCCAACAGCGGGCGCACCATCCGCCTGCCCGTCCACACCGGTGACCAGGTGATGCGGATGCGCCGCGCCACCAGCGAGTTCGAACGGGTCCACGGCCGCCAGCCGTCGTCGGCCGAGCTGGCCGGTGAGGTCGACCTGCCTCTTCGCCAGGTGGAGGACCTGATCCCCCACCTGAGCACGCCGCGCTCGTTCTCCGAGACCCTGGGCAGCGACGGCGACATGGAGCTGGGCGACACCGTGGAGGACGCCAACGCCGTCGCTCCCGACGACCAGGTCATGGCCAGCCTGCTGCCCGAGGCGGTCGAGACGATGCTGGCCGGCCTGGGCGAGCGCGAGCGCGAGGTCCTCTTCCTGCGCTACGGGCTCGACCGGGGCAGCCCCCGCACCCTGGAGGAGCTGGCCCAGCGCTTCAACGTGACGCGGGAGCGCATCCGCCAGATCGAGTCGAAGGCGCTGGCCAAGCTGCGGCGGTCGTCCACCGAGGGCGAGCGCAACCTCCTCAGCCTCCAGAGCTGAGCGGACGCCGGCTAGGCCGGCACCGGCTTCTCGGCCACCAGGTTGCCGAGGAACAGGCAGTCCATGTCGCTGCGGAGGAAGTCCTCGACCGCCTCCTCGGGGCGGTTCACCATGGGCTCGCCCCGGATGTTGAAGCTGGTGTTGAGCACGACGGCGACGCCCGTGCGCCTCTCGAACTCCGAGATCAGCCGGTGGTACGACGGGTTGAAGGCGGCGGTGACGCTCTGCATCCGCCCCGTGCCGTCCACGTGCGTCACGGCCGGGATGACGGAGCGCTTCTCGGGCCGGACCGGGAGCACGAGCAGCATGAACGGGTTGTAGGAGTAACGCTCGAAGTAGTCGGCCCCCCGCTCGTGCAGCACCGACGGCGCGAAGGGGCGGAAGCCCTCGCGCCGCTTGACCCGGGCGTTCACCACGTCGCGCATCTCGGCCCGGCGGGGATCGGCCAGGATCGACCGGGCGCCGAGGGCGCGGGGGCCGCACTCGGCCCGGCCCTGGAACCACCCCACCACCTTGCTCCGGGCGATGCGCTCGGCCGCCTCCGCCTCGGGATCGGTGACGCGGCGGATCGCCAGGCCGCGGGCGGTGAGGGCGGCGGCCGACTCCTTCTCGGTCCAGCTGGGCCCGAAGAAGGCGTGATCCATCGACCACCCGCGGGGCTTGCCCATCGCCTCGTGCCAGACCCAGGCGGCGGCGCCGTAGGCGTTGCCGGCGTCGGAGGCGGCGGGCTGGACGTACATCTCGTCGAAGCCCGACTCGGCCAGCAGGCGGGCGTTCATCACCGAGTTCAGGGCCACCCCGCCGGCCAGGCACAGCCGCTTCAGCCCGGTGGCCTGCTGGAGCGCCCGGGCCACGTGCAGGCCCGCCTCCTCGATCAGGTCCTGGGCGGCGTAGGCGAGGTCCTTGTGCCGGTCGGTGAACTCCGACTCGGGGGCCCGGGGCGGCCCGAACCGCTCGAGCCCGCGCCGGGAGAACGGCTTGCCCTCGCGCTGGTAGTTGAACCAGCGCAGGTTGACCTTGAACCTGCCGTCGTCTCCCAGGTGGACCAGGTCGCGCAGGTCCTTGGCCAGGACGTCTCGGCCGTAGGGCGCGAGGCCCATGAGCTTGCCCTCGTCGGCGTTGGGCCGGAAACCCAGGAGCCACGTGAACGCGGTGTAGATCTCGCCCAGGGAGTGGGGGTTGCGGACCATCCCGAGGTGGCTCAGCCGGTTGCCCTCCCCGATCGCCATGGTGGTGGACAGGAAGTCGCCGCCCCGGTCGAGGGTGAGCACGGCGGCCCGGTCGAAGGGGCTCGCGTAGAAGGCGCTGGCGGCATGGGCGTCGTGGTGGCCGACGTTGAAGACCTTGCCCCGGTAGCCCCACGTGGTGCGGAAGTTCCGCTCCTTCATCACCAGCCGGGAGTCGGTGAACACCTGGGCGGCCAGCCGCTTGGGCGACACCCGGGTGACGGCGTCGAGAGCACCGCGCGCGAAGTCCACCTTGGCGTCGTGGGCGAAGGCGACGGCGTCGATCTGGTCGATGCCGATGCCCGCCCGCTCCAGGCAGTAGGCGATGGCGAGGTGGGGGAAGTGCTTGGTGTGCTGGTCGCGGTCGAAGCGCTCCTGCTCGCCGATGGCCACGACGGCACCGTCCACCAGCAGGCAGGCCGACGTGTCGTGGCTGAAGCAGTTGACGCCGAGGACCGCCGTCACGGCAGGAGCCGTTGCGTTCGATCCGCCTCGCGCGCCGTGCGCGCCGTCTCCCCGTCAGTCATCCGCTCGGCCGGGAATCTACTCGGCGACCCTGCGGCGGGTGCAATCTCCGGGCCGCGCCGCTGGAACGGCGGGCGCCGCGCTGTCACGCTGTCGAGGTGACGACCGAGGGGGCAGGAGAGTTGGCCCGCGACGACCGCCTGCTGGCGCCCACGTGGTGGACCGCGGTCTGCATCGTGCCCGTCCTCGTCGCCGCCTGGGTCGTGCTCTACCTGTTCCCGGGGCGCACCGAGCAGCTGTGGGCGTGGACGATCCAGCCGGACATGACGCCGCTGGTGATGGGCGGCGGGTACCTGGCCGGGGCCTACTTCTTCGTCCGCGTCGCCCGCGATCGGCGCTGGCACGAGGTGGCGGTCGGCTTCCTCGCCATCACCGTGTTCACCACCGTGCTGTTGGCCGCCACCGTCCTGCACTGGGACCGGTTCAACCACGACCACGTGTCGTTCTGGGCGTGGCTCTCGCTGTACGTGGTGACGCCGCCCCTGCTGCCCCTGCTCTGGCGCAACAACCGGCGCACCGACCCCGGGCGCCTGGTGGCGGGCGACGTCCGGGTGCCCCTCCGCCTGCGCCGCCTGATCGCCGCCGGCGGGGCCGCCCAGCTGTGCTTCGCGGCGGCCATGTTCCTCGCGCCCGGGGCGACGGCCGAGCGCTGGCCGTGGGCCGTCACCCCGCTCACCGTGCGCACCATCAGCGCCTTCGTGGCCTTCCCGGCCGTGGCCTGGGTGTGCTTCGCCTTCGAGGACCGCTGGAGCGCCCTGCGGGTCCCCATGCAGACGGCGACGATCGGGCTGGTGCTCATCGGCGCCGGCGCCCTGCGGGCGACCGGCGACTTCGACGGCCCGACGTGGTCCGTCCGCCTCTTCCCGGTGGCCTTGCTCACCACCATCGGGCTGCTGGTCGCGCTCCAGGTCGCGATGGACCGCCGCCGGGCCGCCGGGGCGGCCTCAGCGGGCTGAAGCGAACTCGTCGAGGAACGCCTCCCACCGACCGGCTCGGACGACCAGCCGGTTGCCGGCGCTCCACTCGTAGCGCACCGTCTCGATGTCGATGTGCTCGGGGATCACGTACACCACCACCCCCGCCGCGCCCAGCGGGATGATGCGGGTGCGGGACGGCTCGCGCCGGTCGAAGTTCCCGGTCATCGAGTTGCACACGAAGGTGTAGCCGGTCACCCGTATGGCGGTGTCGGTGGACGAGTCGATCTCGCCGACGAAGTGCCGGCGGGCGTCGCCGTCGAACATCCGGCGCTCGATGACGTGGACCTTCTCCCCGGGGTTCAGCAGTGCCATCCCGACACCTCCACTCGGAATGATGATCACCGCCGCGCCCGTGCACAAGAGCCGTCGGTGCCGTCATCTCCAGGGAAAGCCCGGGAACCCGGCTCTTTCCGGCACAACGCCGCGCCGGGCGTCGGCCGTGGCGGGCTGGCGGCGGGCGGGAGGCAGCGGTGCCGGGAAGCCCGCCGATCGCTCAGCCGCCCGCCGACCGACGGCCGGCGGGCTCGCGCCGCGGGCTCGGGGTGGGCCGCAGCATCGATCGCAGGGCGGCCAGGGCATCGGCGTGGCGCCGGCACCGCCGGCACCGGGCGACGTGGGCGCCGACGTCGCCGCCGCGCTCGCCGTCGAACCAGGCGCCCAGCGCCACGCCCGAGGGGTGGCGGCGCAGGACCGATCGCATCGGAGGCTGATTCCCGACCCGCCCGGTCGTGAAACGGCCCGGCGACTCCGGCCCGGGGGCCGCCGGCGCCGGGGTGGTCGTCACACTCGGGTGGCGTAGACGACCAACCGGTGATCGTGAGTGCCGTTTCTGAACGTTCCGGCACAGGTGATGAGGGTCAGGCGGGCAAGTCCGTCGGGTGACGGCTGCGGCGCCCGGCCGGCGACCGGCCCGGCGCCGTAGATCCTGGCCAGGGCGGTCGGCTCAGCCGCCTCGTCGATCGAATACGTCCTCGACTCGGTCACCGCGAAGCTCACGGCCAAGCCGTTGCGGGAGTCGTGCACGACGACGGGGTCGCCGGGCCGCAGATCGTCGATGCGGGCGAAGGCGCCGGGGCCGCCCCCCGGACCGCTCACGTGGCCGGCGATCAGGGCCGTGCTCGGGGAACCGGGGACCGCGCTGCCCCGGTACCAGAACGCCTGTTGCCAGACCGCGTCGTCGGCGCGCCCCATGGGGGCGTCCATCACGTCCTCCGGGGTGATCCCGACCCCCACCACGCTGGTGCGCAGACCGATGGTCGGAACGTGCAGCTCCAGCGGGACAGGGACCGGCCCGGCTCGGAGGTCGAGGCCCCCGTCGACGAGCGCGGCAGGCACGGCGCGCCCGCTTCCCGGCGTGGGCGGCGGTCCCGGCGTGGTGGCTGCCGGCGTCGGTGTGACGGGGCCGGCCGCCGGTTCAGAACCGGGAGTCACCGCCCAGCGGGCCGCGGTCGCTCCGGCCAGGAGCGCGGCCGCCAGCACCACGATCGTCAGCCGCCTGTCCGAGGAGGCCGGCCGGGCGTGCAGGGCCACGGATCAGCGCCCCGCTGATGCGACCCGGCGGGCTCTGAGGCGGGCGGCGCCCACGGCCGCCCCACCGCCCAGCAGGGCGACCAGCACCAGCGGCAGCCATGCCGGCAGGCTCCCGTCCGCCGCCGGCGCCGCTCCCGTTCGCGGCGGCCCGACGACGCTCGGCACGCCCGGGCCCGCCGGCGTGCGGCTCTGAGTGGTGAGGCCGGTCCGGGTCAGCCGGCGGGCGACCTCCTCGGGCGTCGTGGCCGTGGTGGCGGGCGAGGTGACCGCCGTGGTGGCGGCCCCGGTGGGGGTCGCCGTCGTCCCCGTCGCAGCGGTGGTCGCCGTGGTGGTCGAGCTCGGCGTCGTGCTGGTGGTGGTCGTGCCCTGCGACAGCGGCGCGCACGACGCGTCGGTGAAGGTGTCGTCGTCCAGCGTCACCGCACCGTTGCGGGCCAGTGCCCGGCCGTGGACCAGGACGCCGTTGGCCACCGAGATCGAGGTCAGGGCGAGGATGTTGCCGGTGAAGACGGAGCCGGTACCCAGGGTGGCCGAGCTGCCGACCTGCCAGAACACGTTGCACGCCTGAGCACCGTTGACCAGGGACACGCTGCTGCCCGACGCGGTGATCAGCGTGGAGTCGGTCTGGAAGACGAACACCGACTCGGCGTTGCCGGCGCCGTCGAGCACCAGTGGCCCGGTGAGGCTGAGGGGCGACTTGGACGGGCCCGAGTAGACGCCTCCCTGCAGGACGAGGTTCGCCAGGTCGGCCGTGGTGGTCGCGTCGACGGGCCGGCCGGCGGCGTCCACGTAGGCCGCGGTGAGGTCCGACTTCGCCTGGGCGGCGGCCGCGTTGGCCACATCGGTGGTCCCCGGTGGGACGACCAGCCCCGGGGGAAAGCCGGTGACCGCCGTCCCCGGTGAGACGCCGAGGCTGCCGCCGAGGACGCTGTCGCCGGTGTTCGTCACCGTGTCGCCGGCGAGGACGGAGTAGCGCGCCGAGGTCGCCAGGGCCACGGTCGGGACGATGGCGGCCTGCGCCGCACCTCCGGCCAGGAACACTCCGGGCACCACCACCGACAGCGCGAGTACGGCCGCGCCGGTGAGACGGCGCTTCGAAGGGCGGACGGTCATGGGTCTGCTCGTTTCCGCAACCTCGCCGGAGCGCCAGACACGACGGGGGGCGGGCAACTGGTCGACTGCTTCCTGTTTCGGCGAGTCTACGCTGGAAGTTTAGTTCTTGTTTTCGATTACCATGGTCCCATGGCCAGCTGGAGCTTCCTGACCAGCCACGCCCGGGCGCTCCTGTCCATCGCCGCCGATCCCGGGGTCCGCCTCCGCGACCTGGCCGCCGCCCTCGGGGTGACCGAGCGGACGGCCTTCGGCATCGTCGCCGACCTCGCCGAGGCGGGGTACGTCGTGAAGGAGAAGGACGGTCGCAGGAACCGGTACCGCATCCAGACCCACCTCCCACTGCGGGACGGCGTCAGCGGTGGAAGGACCATCGGCGAGGTGCTCGACCTGTTGGGCGAGGCCAAGGAGGACCCAGGCACGCGGCGATCCCGCAGTGGATGAGGGGCAGGCGACCGAGGACGGGCACGAGCAGGCCGTGCCCGGTGAACGGGCACCGGTCCACCGCCTTCGGACCGGGCTCGCCTCCGCCCGTGCCGACGACCTGTTCCTGTACGCCGCGGCCCTGGCGTTCTACGGCCTCATCTCGGTGGCTCCACTGGTCGTCGTCGCCCTCTGGGTCACCAGCCTCATCGTCGGTCCGGCCGAGGTCCGCCACGTGGCCGAGGACCTGGCTCGCCTCGCCCCTCCGGCGCTCGGTGCCGACCGCGCCCTCGTGCAGGTCGCGCAACTGGGCACCACGCTGGGGCTGGCGGCACTGACCGTGGCCCTGTGGCCGGCCACGGCGTACGGGTCGGCGCTCGTGCGGGTGCTCGACCGCATGGGCGGCGACCGCACCGCGCGCGGGCTGCGGGAGCGCGGGCATGCCCTGCTGCTCGTCGGGCTCGTTCCCGTGCTCTTGCTGTGCGGGCTGGTGGCGACCTATGCGGGATCGGCCACCCTCGGCGACTCGGATGCGGAGATCGTCATCGGGCTCGCCATCGGTCTGGTCTCCGGCTTCGCGGCAGCCGTGGCCGCGGTGGCCGTCGTGTACCGGGCCTTCCCGCGGTCGCCTCCGGGCTGGTGGGCCACGCTCCGCGGGGCGCTGGCGGCGGCGGGGGGCATCTCGGTGCTGTCGGCCGGCTACGTGGCCTACCTGCGGCTCGGCGCCAACTTCGAGCGCCGCTACGCCTCCGACGCTCTCGGCGCGCTGGTGCTGCTCGGGTTCTGGCTGTTCGCCGCCAACACGGCGCTGCTGCTGGGCTACCGGCTCGCTCGCCGGTAGAAGACGGACGAACGGTTCCAGGGGATCCGCCGGCGGCGTCCGTGGCCGAGGCGTTGAGACCGCCGCGCAACGCCGAGCAGATGAGCCCTCGGTGAGTCGTCGGGGCCCTTGCGAACCCTCGCGCAGTCGCATGCTCGCCGGTTCGGCGAATGTGGAGGGCACGTGATTTCGTAACCGGACCAAGACTCAGCGGCCGCGGGTGCGGGTACCTTGGAACCGATGGATCTCACGACGGTGATCGAGACCCGCCCCGGGGTGCGCAGCGGCAAGCCGTGCTTCATCGGCACTCGGATCGCCGTCTACGACGTCCTTGAGTACCTGGCATCCGGGATGACCACCGACGAGATCGTCGCCGACTTCCCGGAGCTCACGCCGGAGCTCGTGCGTGCGGCGATCGAGTTCGCTGCGCTTCGGGAGCGCCGGCTCGCCACGGCGTGAAGCTCCTGCTCGACCAGAACCTCTCCCGGCACCTCGTGGGTCAGTTGCGCGATCTGTTTCCCGAGAGCGAGCACGTCTCGGCGGTCGGGCTCGACGACGCGACCGACCAGGAGATCTGGGAGTACGCCGGGGACCACGATCTCGGGATCGTCTGTTGAAGGATTCAGACTTCCGCCAGCTGGCGTTCCTCCACGGACCGCCGCCGAAGGTCGTCTGGCTCCGGGTGGGGAACGCCTCGACGGCCACCGTCCTGCAGGTGATCATCGACCACGCGGAGGACATCGAGGCGTTCGGTCGCAGCGAGGACGAGGCGCTCCTGGTGTTGCCCAACCTGCGCTCGACCTGATTGTCGGCGGGCCTGGGGGCCTACTGCTCGAGGGCGGCGATCGCCTTGCGCTCACCGGTGTCGTTGCGGCGTCGTAGTGGAGGCAGAGCTTCGCCTCGCTGCTGCCGAGGATGTCGGCGACAGTGCGGTAGGACCTCGCCGGCGTCGAGCATCGCCGTAGGGGCGTGGTGGCGGAGGTCCTGGAGGGTGATGGGCGACGAGCCGCGAGCAGCCGACCAGCGGACGCCGACCTTGTCGGGGCGCATGGGCACGGATCCCTCGATACCCATGGGAAGTCGACGTCGGTCCACCGCAGGGCGAGCAGCTCGCCCCGGTCGCATGCCGGTGCTGCGAGGATGGTGACGGCGTCGGCAATCTCGAGGTCCCGCTCGGCGCGGTGAGGAGCGCGCTCCGAACGTCGTCGCCGTCGGGCGGGTACGGCTTCGAGCGAGTCGACCGGGGTCGGGCTGCGTCCTCGGCCGGGTTGGCGTCGAGCAGGCCGCGCTTGCGGGGCGAGGGTGCGGGTGAGCACGGTGGCGCAGCGGCGGATCCAGTCGGCGCCGAGCCCATCGCGGCGCATGGTCGCATCGGGGCTTCGATCTCCTGCTGCGCCCCGAGGGGGTGGCGCCCCCTGATCTGCCCCCGTCGTGGAGCGGACGACGGGATTCGAACCCGCGACCCCAACCTTGGCAAGGTTGTGCTCTACCAGCTGAGCTACGTCCGCAGCGGGGGCGATCCTAGCAGTGGCCCCTCGGCCCCTCCCTACTTGAGGAGCCGCGAGAGGCGCCGGTCGGCCAGCGGCTTGCCGCCCGTCTGGCACGTCGGGCAGTACTGGAGCGACCTGGTGGCGAAGGCGACCTGGCGGACGGTGTCGCCGCACTCCGGGCACGGCTCGCCGATGCGGCCGTGGACCCGCATGCCCGACTTCTTCTCCCCCTTGAGCCCGGCCGCCGGGAGGCCGGCGCTGCGCTCGAGGGCGTCGGTGAGGACGGACACCACGGCGCCGTGGAGCCGGCCCACCTCCTCGTCGCTCAGCTTGGCGGCGGACTTGAACGGCGACAGGCGGGCCACGTGCAGGGCCTCGTCGGAGTAGGCGTTCCCCACGCCGGCCACGACCGACTGGGTGGTGAGCGCAGCCTTGACCTGGCCGCCGTGACCGCGCAGGGCGGCGGCGAAGGCAGCGGCGTCGAACCCGGGGTCCAGCGGGTCCGGCCCCAGCCGGGCGACGCCCTCCACGTCGCCGGGCGAGCGCACCACGTGGACGGCCAGGCGCTTCTCGGTGCCCGCCTCCGTCACGTCGAACCCGCCACCCCCTTCGAGGCCCACCCGCAGGGCGAGCGGGCCCTTCCCGGGGCGTGCCCGGGCGGCGGGCAGCTCGTCGCTCCAGCGCACCCAACCGCCCCGGGCCAGGTGCAGGACGAGCCACAGCGGGTCGCGGCCCGACGTCTCCAGGAGCAGGAACTTGCCCCGCCGGCCGCATCCCTCGACGGTGCGCCCGACCAGGGCCTCGAGGGGCGGGTCGAACGTCTTGAGGGCGGCGAACGCGGCCAGCTCGGCCCGCTCCACCACCCGGCCGCCCGCCCGCCCGGCCAGGAACCGGGCCAGCGACTCGACCTCGGGGAGCTCGGGCACCGCCCTACCCCGCCGCCGCCCCGAGCCCGGTGGACCCGAAGCCGCCCGTGCCCCGCTCGCTGGCGGCCAGCTCGTCGACCACCGCGAAGGCGGCCCGCTCCACCCGCTGCACCACCAGCTGGGCGATGCGGTCGCCCCGCCGCACCGTGTAAGGCTCGCTCGGATCGGTGTTGACGAGGAGGACCTTGATCTCGTCCCGGTAGCCGGCGTCGATCAGGCCCGGCGTGTTGAGGCACGTCACCCCGTGCCGCAGGGCCAGGCCGCTGCGGGGCTGCACGAACCCGGCCCAGCCCTCGGGGATGGCCACGGCGACGCCCGTCGGCACCAGGGCCCGGCCGCCCCCGGCCGCCAGCTCGGCACCCTCCCGGGCTACCAGGTCGGCGCCGGCGTCGCCCGCCCGGGCGTAGCAAGGCAGCGGGAGGTCGGGGTCGAGGCGGCGCAGCGGGACCTCCAGCACTGGCGCCCAGCCTACGATCGGCCGTCGTGCTCGTCTGGATGGACCTCGAGATGACCGGGCTCGACCCGACCACCTGCGCCATCGTCGAGGTGGCCACCCTGGTGACCGACGACCAGCTGGAGGTGGTCGCCGAAGGCCCCGACCTGGTGGTCACCTGCCCGGCCGACCTCCTGGCGGCGATGGACCCCGTCGTCGCCGAGATGCACCGAACCAGTGGCCTGCTCCAACGCATCCAGGCGTCGACCACGACCCTCGACGAGGCCGGCCGGCGCACCCTGGAGTTCATCAAGCAGCACGTGCCCGAGCCCCGCACCGTCCCGCTGTGCGGCAACTCCATCGGCACCGACCGCCGCTTCCTGGCCGCCCACCTCCCCGAGATCGAGGCCTGGCTCCACTACCGCTCGGTGGACGTCTCGACGGTGAAGGAGCTGTGCCGGCGCTGGTACCCGGAGGCCTTCGCCGCCGTGCCCGCCAAGGTGGGGGCGCACCGGGCCCTCGACGACATCCGCGAGAGCGTCGCCGAGCTGCGCCACTACCGCTCGACCATCTTCCGGTAGCGGCCGGCGCCCCCCGTACACTGCCGCATGGCCGACGAGGACGACGCCGAGGAGCTGCCGGAGCCGCCCCAGCCACCGCTGGCGCGGATGACCAACTCCGGCCTGCGGTGGGCCGAGGACCTCGTCTACGCGCTGGTGTCCCTCACGCTCTTCGCGTGCGCGCTGGTCGTGCTCGGCGCCACCGTCTACGACCTCGTCACCGAGACGCACAAGGGCGTCACCGACGTGATGAAGAAGACGCTCGACTCGCTGCTGATCGTCTTCATCCTGGTCGAGCTGCTCAGCGCCGTGCGCACCACCCTGAAGGAGCGCAAGCTGGTGGCCGAGCCGTTCCTGCTCGTCGGGATCATCGCCTCCATCAAGGAGATCGTGGTCGTGAGCGCGTTCGCCGAGAAGGGCGAGGACGTCCAGGAGTCGATGCTCGAGGTCGGCGTGCTCGGCGGGGTGGTCGTCGGCCTGGCCCTGGCGACCTTCTTCCTCCGCCGCAAGGAACGAGAGCCCGAGGAGTAGTGGGGCCCCGGCCCCGGTCAGGGCCCGCCTTAGAACAACTTGCACGGCCGTGACGCGTTCACCGTTGTGCTGGCTCCCTCGTCGGCCTTCGGCCGTCCAAGTTGTTCTGCGGCGGTCCCTCAGGGGCGGACGGCGATGCCGGCGGCGCCGCCCGGGAGCTGGCCGGTGGCCGAACCGGTGGGCGGTGCGTCGCCGAAGGCGTGGACGGACCCGTCCTCGGCCAGCACGTAGTACCCCCGGCCGGTGGCGCTGGCCCGGGCGTCGACGACCCGGGCCCGGACGCGGCGCTCGGGCAGGCCGCCGGCCCGCCGGGCGGCGCCGAACGCCAGCACCGCCCCGTCCGCCGCCACCAGCCAGTACCCGCCGCCGCCCTGGGACGGGGCGATGGCGACGAGAGGGGCGCCCCGGCGCCCGGCCGCCGACCCGAGGGGACGGGCGTCGCCGAACGCCTCCACCCGCCCGTCGGCCGTCGCCACCCAGTAGCCCCGCCCCGACGGGGTGCCCGCCAGGCCGACCACCGGGCCGGCCGACGGGCCGCCCAGGGCGGGCGCGTCGCCGTAGCCGCGCACCCGGCCCCCCTCCTCGGCCACCCAGTAACCCAGCCCCGACGGCGTGGCCTCGATCGCCACCCCTCGACCGGGAGGGTCGAGGAGACCGAGCAGCTCGGGCGAGCCGAGCGGCAGGGCGTCGCCGAAGGGGAGCACCCGGCCGCCCTCGCTGAGCACCCAGTAGCCGTTGCCCGAGGGGGTCGGCGCGATGCCGGCGGCGGGAGCGGCCAGCCCGGCGGCCAGCGGGCCCAGGGGGGCGGCGGCGCCACCGAAGGGCAGCACCCGCCCGTCCCGGCCGACCACCCAGTAGCCGGGGGGCGCGGCGCCGCGTGCGGCGGCCACGACGGCGGCGGCGGCCCGGCGCACGGCCGGCAGGCGGGCGTACAGGTGGTCGCCCGGGCAGTCGGTGGACCCGACGTCGCGGTGGCCGGCGACGGTGGGCAGGCG
Source organism: Acidimicrobiales bacterium (assembly GCA_035540975.1). Classification (NCBI taxonomy): domain Bacteria; kingdom Bacillati; phylum Actinomycetota; class Acidimicrobiia; order Acidimicrobiales; species Acidimicrobiales bacterium. The sequence goes on along the minus strand of DATLFN010000032.1, from coordinate 4,325 downwards.
CTGCCCGCCGGTCCACTCCGCCGTCCCCGCCGGGTCGAGCCCGTTGCGGTCGGCCTGCCAGGCCAGCACCCGCACGACGCCGTCGACGGCGGCCTGGGGCGGCGCCCGCCGGGTGTAGGTGCCCATCACGGCGACGCCGACCGACCCGGTGTTCTGGCCCTCGGCGTGGGCGCCGATCACCCCCTCGCCGTAGGGCGACTCGCCGGGGTCGGGCCCGCCGCCGAACCGCCCCTCGTAGACCCGGCCGGAGGCGTCGACGACGAAGTTGTAGCCCAGGTCGTCCCAGCCGTTGGCCCGCACGTGATAGGCGTACATGGCCCGCATGGTGGAGGCGGGGTCGGGGTCGTCGTTGGGCGTGACCGTGTGGTGGACGACCATCCGCGACACGGGGGCATGGGAGGGCGGCGCCCGCCGCATCGACTCGTCGGCGCCCCACTGCGACCGGGTGACGACCGCCGGCCCGCCCACCGCCGCGCCCGCCGCCCGTGGCCGGTCGCGCACGAGGTGGCGCCGCCCGTGCTCGGCGTCGATCGCCACCACTTCGAGGTCACGGGCGTCGCCCCGGGCCCGCACCTGGACGTGCCGGTCGCCGCTCGCCCGCACCAGGCCGGACAGGACCTCCCGGCGCCCTTCGTCGCCCAGGTCGTGCGCCACCTCCACGGCGCGCCACCGGTCCCACGCTCCGGGCGCGTCGGCCGTGCGGACCTCCACCACCGCGTCCTCGCCGCCCGTCCACCGCACCCCGAGGTGGGACACCGCGAACGGAGCGGTGACGGCCCGGGCCAGCGGCGGCGCCAGGCGGGCGAAGGGCACGGCCAACCGGCGCACGCCCGGGACACCGAGCTCGGCGACGCGCAGCTCCGGGGCGCTCCACGCCATGCGCACCGGCACCACCACGGCGGCGACGGAGAGCACCAGCGCGACGACGGCGGTCGCGAGCAGCCGGCGGGCGTGCATGCGGCGACAGCATTGCACCGACGGGACCGCCGCAGAACAACTTGGACGGCCGAAGGCCGACGAGGGAGCCAACACGACGGTGAACGCGTCACGGCCGTGCAAGTTGTTCTGAGGCGGGCTCGATCCGCGGGTACCGTGCGCAGGTGGGGCTGTCGCCGGCCAAGCTCGACGCCCTGCTGGCCAGAGCCCGCGCGGAGGTGGACGACGGGCTGCTGCCGGCCTCGCAGGTGGCGGTCGGCCATGGCGGCGAGGTGGTGGCGTTCCAGGCGGCGGGCGACGCCACCGCGTCCACCCGGTTCGCGGTGTTCTCGTGCACCAAGCCCATCGTCGCCGCTGCCGCCTGGGTGCTGATGGGCGAGGACCGGCTGGACCCGGCCGCCGCCGTCGCCGACCTCGTCCCCGAGTTCGGTACCAACGGCAAGGAAGCGGTGACCGTCGAGCAGGTGCTGCTCCACACCTCGGGCTTCCCCCGGGAGACCCTGATGCCGCCCCAGTGGGACACCCGGGAGGGCCGGCTCGAGGCGTTCGCCGACTGGAAGCTCCAGTGGGAGCCGGGCACGGCCTTCGAGTACCACCCCACGTCGGCCCACTGGGTCCTGGCCGAGCTGATCGAGCGGGTCGCAGGCGTGGACTTCCGCGATGCCGTCCAGCAGCTGGTGACCGGGCCCGTCGGCCTCGGTCGCCGGGTCCTCGGGCTGGAGGCGGCGGACCAGGGGGACATCGCGGAGACGGAGGTGCGGGGCGACCCGGCCACCCCCGACGAGCTCGAGCAGGCGATCGGCGTGCGCAGCCTCCCGTCCAGCGAGGTGACCGACGCCGCCCTCGTCGGGTTCAACCGGGCCGACGTGCGGGCGGTGGGCGTGCCCGGCGCCGGAGCGGTGATGACGGCGGCCGACCTGGCGCTGTTCTACCAGCGCCTCCTGCACGACCCCGACGGGATCTGGCGCCCCGACGTCCTGGCCGATGCCACCGCCAACGTCCGCAACAACCTGGGCGACCCGGTCTTCTCCCTGCCCGCCAGCCGGACCGTCGGCCTGGTGGTGGCGGGCGAGGACGGCCTCGGGTTCCTGCGGGGGTTCGGGTCGTCGGTGTCGCCCCGGACGTTCGGCCACAACGGAGCGGGCGGGCAGGTGGCGTGGGCCGACCCGGCCACCGGCATCTCGTTCGCCTACGTCACCAGCGGGCTCGACCGGAACGTGGTCCGCCAGTTCCGCCGCGGCATGTCCCTGTCCACCCGGGCCGGCGCGCTGGCCGGGGACTGACCCCCGCGGGTCCTGGTCGGCTCAGGGGGCGACGACGAGACAGCGCACGGCGGGGAGGCGCTCGCCCGCCTGCTCCCACGTGGCGCCCTCGTCGGCCGAGACGAAGACCCGGCCGTCGACGGTGGCGAACGCGGCCGTCCCGTCGGGGGCGCCGGCCAGCCGGAACGTGTCGACGTTGCCGCCCAGGTCCTCGGGCAGGCCGTTCCCGCAGCGCTCGAGGGCCGCCCCGCCGGACAGCGGCCGGCGGTACACCGCCGCCTGCCGGCCGTCGGGCCCGGTGGACACGCCGATCAGCACCGTCTTCCCGGCCACCGCCACCGACCGGGCGTAGGTGGCGTGCAGGCCGCGGTCGTGCAGGCTCCACGTGGCACCGCCGTCGTCGCTGGTGGCCAGCCCCTCGGCGCAGGCGGCGACCGCCCGGCCGCCGTCGAGGGCCACGACCTGGTGGACGTCGGCGTGGATGTCGATGGTCGGCGCCCACGAATCGCCCCCGTCGGCCGACCGTAGGATCCCGCCCACGTGGACGTTGACCAGCACGGTGCCGTCGGGCGCCGTCGAGATGCTGCGCACGTCGGGAGGGCCGCCCCACGGCGTGTACCAGCCGGGCCGGCCGTCGGCCCGCTCGAACGCCTCCACCCGCTCCCACGCGGCGGCGGCCCGCAGCAGGTGGGCGCCGGCCGTGCCGACCAGAGCGGCGCCGGAGGGATCGTCGGGAGCGGCCGCCACGCAGGTCGGCGTCGCCCAGCCCGGTGCGGGGGCGCCGGGCCCGGCGCCGGCGGCGGCGCCCGCCGCGGCCACCGCCAGCCCGGCCACCGCCCGCCCGTCGATGAGGGCCCACCCGTCGTTCACGGCGGACACGTCGTGGCCGGCCAGGTCGACCACGGCGCCGGCGCCCACGTCGACCAGCCCCCCAACGGTGCCGGCGAGCACGACCATCGCCGGACCAGGGTAGACCAACGCCATGCCTGATCCCGAGGCATCCGGGGAACGCCTCGCGCCCTACCGCTCGATGCGCGACTTCGAACGCACGCCGGAGCCGGCGGGCGAGGTGGCCGGCGGCGACGGGCCCGCCCGGTTCGTGGTCCAGGAGCACCATGCCACCGCCCTCCACTGGGACGTGCGCCTCGAGCGCGACGGCGTCCTCGTCTCCTGGGCCGTCCCCAAGGGCGTGCCCCCCGACCCCCGGGAGAACCACCTGGCCGTCCACACCGAGGACCACCCGATGGAGTACCTGGACTTCTCCGGCGACATCCCCAAAGGCGAGTACGGCGGCGGCCGCATGACGGTGTGGGACCGCGGCACCTACGAGACCGAGAAGTGGGACGACCGCGAGGTGATGGTCACGTTCGAGGGGGAGCGGGTCCGGGGGCGCTACGTGTTCTTCCACACCGGCGGGAAGAACTGGATGCTGCACCGCCTCGACCCGCCCGAGGACCCCACCCGCGAGCTCATGCCGGGCGACCTGCGCCCCGCCCCCCTGGCCGCCGGCGAGCTCCCCGCCGACGAGGAGGCGTGGTCGTTCGAGCCGGCGTGGGGCGGCCAGCGGGTGGTCGTCTCCGTCGAAGGGGGCCGGTCCCGGGCCCTCGACGAGGCGGGCGAGGACGTGACGGGCCGCTACCCCGAGCTGCGCGATTTCGGCCGGGGCGTCGGGGCGGTGGCCGCCGCCGTCGAGGGCGAGGTCGTCGTCACCGGCGCCGACGGGCGCCCCGACGCCGAGGAGCTGGCCCGCCGGGCCACGGCCCGGTCGGACGCCGCGCTGCGGCGTCTGGCGGCTCGCCGCCCGGCGGCGCTGTTCCTGGCCGACCTGGTGTGGCTGGAGGGTCACGCCACCGCTCCCCTGCCGTTCACCCAGCGCCGGGCGCTGCTGGAGAAGCTGGAGTTGGCCGGCCCCACGTGGCGGCTGGCGCCGGCCCAGCCGGGCGAGGGCTCGGCGCTCCTCCGAGCGGTGCGGGCCCAGGGGCTGCCGGGCGTCGTGGCCCGCCGCCTGGACGGCGGCTACGGGGCGGCGTCCCTGCGGTTCGTGCGGACGGGATAGGAGGGAGCCGGCGGCCCGGGGCGGGACCGGGCCGCCGGCTCGGGGGGAGGAGGGAGCCGGCAGCCCGGTCC
>DATLFN010000031.1 GCA_035540975.1 Acidimicrobiales bacterium | reverse complement strand
GCGCGCGTGCCGTCGAATCGAGGTCCGCCGTCGAACATCTCCATGCCCCCCGTTGATCGGTGACCAGCCCGTGCTGACTGGTCCTCTGGCGGCAGGGTGTATTGCCACGGCGCGTGGCGTTCTAACCACTGGCGAGGAGATTTTTTCCACGCGGTCGACGGTGCGCGGTGGGCAGGCGTGCCCGGGCCAGAACGAGGCGACGGCAGCCCTCGAACGCGGGGCTCGACCCACGCGCCGAGCCGTGCGCCGAACGGGGGGCGGGAGCCTGGCCCGGTCCCCCCGGGCGCTCGCACGCCTCGGTGACCGGCCGCGCGGGCCCCGGACGCTCACGGGGGCGAGGCCGCGACCGCCGCTTCCTCCCGTACATTGGCCCGGTGCGAGGCGACGGGCCGGCCGAACGGGCGGAGGACTGATCTTGGCCGCTCCTTCCGTGGGCGACGTCGCCCCCGACTTCACGCTGGCGGGCACGCCCGGCGGGCGCCCCTACGCCCTGGCCGACCACCGCGGCGGGGTCGTCGTGCTGGTCTTCTACCCCCACGACGACACGCCCGTCTGCACGACCCAGCTGGTCAGCTACAGCGCGGACCTCGACCAGTTCGCCGGCCTCGGTGCCGAGGTGCTGGCCGTCAGCCCCCAGGACGTCCCCGCCCACGAGCGCTTCGCCGGGCGCCACGGGATCGCCTTCCCGCTGCTGTCCGACGTCGACAAGGCGGTGGGCCGGGCCTACGGGCTGGTCGGTCCCCTCGGCTACTACAAGCGGTCGGTGTTCGTGATCGACGCCGAGGGCGTCGTGCGCTACGCGCACCGCTCGTCCCACGGCCTGACCTACCGCCCGACCGACGAGCTGGTGGCCGCCGTGCGGGCGGCCGCCGCCCTGCCCGCCACTCACCGCTCGACCCGCGAATAGCCGGCCCATGGCGGGGCGCTCGCCCCGCCTGGGGGAGGCGCGGCTCCCGGGGCGCCTGTGGCTGGTGCCCTGGCACCTCGCCCCGGCTCCGTCGGCGGGGGCGGGTGGGATCCACCTCCCGGGGCGGAACGTCCGCTACCCTGCGAACGAATGTTCGCACTGGGCATCGATCCGGGGGTCTCCCGTTGCGGCTACGGGCTGGTGCGCCGCGAGGGCGCCGCGTACGAGGCGGTGGGCGCCGGCGTCATCACCACGCCTCCGGCCGACCCGCTCCCCGCCCGGCTGGCCTCCCTCGCCGGCGAGCTGAGGGCGCTCATCGACGAGCACCGCCCCGACGTGGTGGTCGTCGAGCGGGTGTTCTTCCAGACCAACGTCCGCACCGCCATGTCGGTGGGCCAGGCCAGCGGCCTCGCCCTGGCGGCGGCCGCCGCCGCCGGCTGCCGGGTGGTCCAGTACACGGCCAACGAGGTGAAGGCGTCGGTCACCGGCTACGGCGCCGCCACCAAGGAACAGGTGCAGCGCATGGTCCAGACGCTGCTCGGGCTGCCCCACCGCCCGCAGCCGCCCGACGCGGCCGACGCCCTCGCCCTCGCCTTGTGCCACCTGGCGGCCGCCCCCCGGCTCGGGCGACTGGAGGCGGGCCGGTGATCGGCTCGCTGCGGGGCGTCGTGCTGGACCGGCCCGCTCCGAGCGAGGTCCTGCTCGAGGTCGGCGGCGTGGGCTACCGGGTGGCGGTGCCGCCCGCCGTCGTCGGCGCCGCCGCGCCGGGCCAGCCGCTGTTCCTCCACGTGCACACCCACGTCCGGGAGGACGCCATCGTCCTCTACGGCTTCGCCGACGCCGACGCCCGCCGCTGCTTCGAGGCCCTCATCGGGGCCCATGGCGTGGGCCCGGCGCTGGCCATGGCCATCCTGTCCGCCCTGTCGCCCGACTCCCTGCGCCGGGCCGTCGCCACCGACGACGCGGCGGCGCTCACCGCCGTCCCCGGCGTCGGGCGCAAGACGGCGGCCCGGCTCCTCATCGAGCTCCAGTCCCGCCTCGACCTCCCGCTCGACGACCTCCCGGCGACCGGCGCCGGGTCGGGTCCCCATGCCGAGGTACGGGCCGCACTGGCCGGTCTCGGCTACGGGCCCGACGAGGTGCGCGACGCCCTGCGGGCCCTGCCCGACGCCGGCACCGTCGAGGAGCTGCTCACCTCCGCCCTCCGGCAGATGGCCGGCGCGAGGTAGCCGGTGCCCCGCGAGGAGATCCTGGGCGCGGCGGTCGCCGATCCCGCCGAGCAGGCCGAGGAGGCCACCCTCCGGCCCCGCCGGCTGGCCGAGTTCGTGGGCCAGGAGCAGCTCAAGGAGCACCTGGAGATCGTGCTGGAGGCGGCCCGCCGGCGCTCGCAGTCGGTCGACCACCTGCTCTTCGCCGGCCCGCCCGGCCTGGGCAAGACGTCGCTCGCCGGCATCGTCGCGGCCGAGATGGGGGTGGGGATGCGGGTCACCTCGGGACCGGCCCTCATGCGGGCCGGCGACCTGGCGGCCCTCCTCACCGACCTGCACGACGGCGACGTGCTGTTCATCGACGAGATCCACCGCCTGGGCCGGCCCGTGGAGGAGGTCCTCTACCCGGCCATGGAGGACTTCCAGCTCGACATCGTCCTCGGCAAGGGCCCCGCCGCCCGCTCGATCCGCCTGGACCTGCCCCGGTTCACCCTGGTCGGCGCCACCACCCGCACGGGCCTGCTCACCGGCCCGCTCCGGGACCGCTTCGGGCTGGTCGCCCGCCTCGACCACTACCCGGTGGACGAGCTCGTCACCATCGTCGAGCGGGCCGCCCGCATCCTGGGCGTGCCCGCCGACCGGGGCGGCGCCCACGAGGTGGCCCGCCGCTCCCGGGGCACCCCCCGCATCGCCAACCGCCTGCTCAAGCGGGTGCGGGACTTCGCCGAGGTCCGGGGCGACGGCGTCGTCAGCGAGCCGACGGCGGCGGCCGGGCTGGCGCTGTTCGGCGTCGACGACCTGGGCCTCGACAAGGTGGACCGGTCGGTGCTGTCGGCGTTGTGCTCGCGCTTCGGCGGCGGCCCGGTCGGCCTCTCCACCCTGGCCGTGAGCATCGGCGAGGAGACGGAGACCCTCGAGGACGTGTACGAGCCGTTCCTGCTCCAGCTCGGCATGCTCAAGCGCACGCCCCGGGGCCGGGTCGCCATGCCCGCCGCCTGGCGCCACCTGGGCCTGGCCGCCCCCCAGGCCGCCGCCGTCCTCTTCGACGACGCCTGACCCCGGCCTCCCAGCCGGTGCCGCCGTACGGCCGGTGCGCCTGACCGCGGCCGCCCAGCCGGTGCCGGGCACGGCCGGTGCGGGCCCCCCGGCCCGTACGCTGCCGCTCGATGGGCGACATGGCCGCGTACGACTACGACCTGCCGCCGTCGGCCATCGCCCAGGTGCCGGCCGATCCCCGGGAGTCGGCCCGCCTCCTCGTCGCCCTCGACACCGAGACCGCGCCCGAGCACCGGTCCGTCCGCGACCTGCCCGACCTGCTGGGCCCCGGCGACGTGCTGGTCGTGAACGAGACCCGGGTGCGCCCGTCGCGCCTGCGGCTGCGCAAGGAGACGGGCGGGCAGGTCGAGGTCCTGCTGCTGGAGCCGGGCCCGGCGCCCGGGGAGTGGGACGCCCTGGTCCGGCCCGCCCGGCGGGTCCCGCCCGGCACCCGCCTGGCCACCGCGCCGGGGGCGCCCGCCCTGGTGGAGGTGGGCGAGCCCACCGGCCGCGACGACGGCTCGCGCAAGGTGCGGGCCCTCGGCGACCTCGACGGCCACGCCGTGCTCGCCCTGCCCCCGTACATCACCACCGAGCTGGACGACCCCGAGCGCTACCAGACCGTGTACGCCCGCACGGCGGGCTCGGTGGCCGCCCCGACGGCGGGCCTCCACCTGAGCGAGGCGGTGCTGGACCGGTGCCGGGAGCGGGGCGCCGACGTCCGCACCGTCGACCTGGCCGTCGGCCTCGCCACCTTCCGGCCGGTGACCGCCTCCCGGGCCGAGGACCACGTCATGCACGCCGAGCGCTACGACGTGCCCGCCGCGACCCTGTCCGCCTGCGCGGCGGCCCGCCGGGTGGTGGCGGTCGGCACCACCACCGTCCGGGCCCTGGAGTCGGCGGCGGCCAGCGGGGAGTGCTCGGGGGCCACCCGGCTGTTCATCCGCGACGACTACCCGTTCCGTGTGGTCGACGTCCTCCTCACCAACTTCCACCTGCCCCGCTCGACGCTGCTGCTCCTGCTGGAGGCCTTCGCCGGGCCGGGCTGGCGGCGCCTCTACGCCACGGCGCGGGCCGAGGGCTACCGCTTCTTGTCCTTCGGCGACGCCATGCTCGTCGGCCGGGCCGCCGCCCGGTGACGGCGGGCGGCGCCCTGCGCATCGACGTCGAGTCCACCGACGGGGCGGCCCGGGCGGGCGTCGTGACCACCGCCCGGGGGACGTTCCGCACGCCGTGCTTCATGCCCGTGGGGACCCGGGGCGCGGTGCGGGCGGTGTCGAGCGCCGACCTGGAGGACCTGGGCGCCGAGGTCGTCCTCGCCAACACGTACCACCTCATGCTGCGCCCGGGCGCCGACGTGGTGGCCGGCCTCGGCGGCGTCCACGGGTTCGCCTCGTGGCGGGGGCACGTGCTCACCGACTCGGGCGGCTACCAGGTGTTCTCCCTCAAGCCGTCGGTGGACGACGACGGCGTCACCTTCCGATCGACCTACGACGGGTCGTCGCACCGGCTCACCCCGGAGGGCGCGGTGGAGGTCCAGGAGCGGCTGGGCGCCGACATCGCCATGGTGCTGGACGTCTGCCCGCCGCTGCCGTCGCCGCCGGAGGTCGTCCGCCTGGCCGTCGACCGGACGGCGGCGTGGGCCGCCCGGTCGCGGGCGGCCCGCCGGCGGGAGGGCCAGGCCCTGTTCGGGATCGTCCAGGGCGGCGCCGACGAGGCGCTGCGGGCCGAGAGCGGCGAGCGCACGGTCGAGATCGGCTTCGACGGCTACGCGGTGGGCGGCCTGTCGGTGGGGGAGGGGCGCGACGACATGCTGAGGGCGCTGGCCGCGGCGGTGGCCGTCCTGCCCGCCACGGCCCCTCGCTACCTCATGGGGGTGGGCGACCCGGTGGGCCTGGTCGAGGCGGTGGCCCTCGGCGTGGACCTGTTCGACTGCGTGCTCCCGACCCGCCTGGCCCGCCACGGGACGGTCCTCACCGGCGGGGGACGGCTCAACCTGCGCAACGCTTGCCACGCTCGGGACGACGCCCCCCTCGACCGGGCGTGCCCGTGCCCGGTGTGCGCCCGCTGGTCCCGCGCCTACCTCCGGCACCTCCTCCGCATGGGCGACCCGGGCGCCGCCCGGCTGCTCACGCTCCACAACCTGGCCTGGGTTCTCGCCCTGGTGGGGCGGGTGCGCTCGGCCGTGGTGGCGGGCCGGCTCGACGAGGTGCGGTCGGAGGTCGCGGCGGTGTGGGCCCCCCTGACTCCCTGATCGCCCCGACCGGCCCGTCGGCGCCCACCGTGCGGTCGCCCCCTCGCGCTACGCTTCTCGACCGCCCCTTCCCTCGACCCAGGCGTCGCCATGGCCCAGCTGGTGTTCCTCGTCATCACGTTCGGTCTGATGTGGTTCGTCCTCATCCGGCCCCAGCAGCAGCGCGTGCGGCGCCAGCAGGAGCTGGTCCGCTCCCTGGAGGTGGGTGACGAGGTCGTCACGGCGGGGGGGATCTTCGGCCGGATCGTGGGCCTCGACGACGAGGTCGCCCGCATCGAGGTGGCCCCCGGCGTCGAGATGCGGATCCTCCGCCTGGCCGTCAACGCCCGGGTGGGCGAGGAGGGCATGCCGGCCGTCGGCTCCGGTCCGGCTCACGACGCTCACGACGCCACCGACGCCACCGACGCCACCGAGGTCACCGGGGTCACCGACGTCACCGACAGCAACGAACCGGTCGACGGCGGTAGCCGCTGATCATGCGCCGCGGACCGGGCTTGTCCCTCGCGCTCATGGTGCTGGTGGCGCTCGGCGCCGTGGGCGGGACCGTGGCCGCCGGCAACGAGCCGCAGCTCGGCCTCGACCTCCAGGGCGGCGCCTCCGTCGTGCTGCGGCCCGAGAAGGAGGTCTCCTCGGGCGCCCTGAGCCAGGCCATCGAGATCATCCGCAACCGGGTCGACGCCCTGGGCGTGGCCGAGCCCGACATCAGCCGCCAGGGCGACAACATCATCGTGCAGCTCCCCGGCGTGAAGGACCAGGCCCGGGCGCTGGACATCGTCGGCCAGACGGCCGAGCTGCGCTTCCGGCCGGTGATCACCGCCCTCGGCGGTCCCGACGCGCCCACGCCTCCGACGACGGCGCCCGCCGGAGCGGACGCGTCGACCACCACCGCGCCCCCCGGGGGCGACGCGCCGACGACCACGGCGCCCGCCGCCGCGACGACCGCGCCGGCGGGCTCGGCCACGCTCCGCCTGGCCCAGACGGACACGACGACGGCCACCACCGCCCCGGCCACTCCGGATCCCACGGCTGCGCCGGCCGACCCGTCCACCGCCACGACGACGCCGGCCCCCACGCAGGCGGGCGACATCCCGACGACGCCGCGGGAGGAGGACGACCCCACCAAGCAGGTGGTGCTGGAGGAGATCGTGCGCGGCGAGGTGCGCAACCGGTACCTGCTGGGGCCGTCGGAGCTGACCGGCACGGCCGTGAAGTCGGCCCGGGCCGAGTTCGACCCCACCCAGGGGTGGCGGGTCAGCTTCACCCTCACCGGCGAGGGATCCAAGGCGTTCGACGAGCTGGCCGCCCGCAACCTCCAGAAGCAGGTGGCCATCGTCCTCGACGGCGTCGTGAAGTCCGCACCGGTGATCCAGCAGGCCGAGTTCGGCGGCAGCGGCGTCATCAGCGGCAGCTTCAGCGAGCAGGAGGCGAAGGACCTCGCCCTCGTCCTCCGCTACGGCGCCCTGCCCGTCGAGCTGGAGCCGGAGACGGTGCAGACGGTGTCCGCCAGCCTCGGGAAGGACTCGCTCACGGCGGGCATCACCGCCGGCCTGGTCGGCCTCGGCCTCGTCCTCGTCTACATGATCCTCTACTACCGGGCCCTCGGGGTCGTCGTCATCCTCGGCCTGGGCGTGTGGGCCTCCCTGATGTGGTCCATCATCTCGCTGCTCGGGGAGACGAGCGGGCTGGCCCTGAGCCTGGCCGGCGCCGTGGGCATCATCATCTCGGTCGGCGTCACGGTGGACTCGTACGTCGTGTACTTCGAGCGCCTGAAGGACGAGGTCCGGGCGGGCAAGACCATCCGCTCGTCGGTCGACCGGGGCTTCAGCCGGGCGTTCCGCACCATCCTGACCGCCGACGTCGCCTCCTTCATCGGCGCCGGCCTGCTCTACCTGCTCACCGTCGGCTCGGTGCGCGGCTTCGCCTTCTTCCTCGGGCTGTCCACCATCCTCGACGTGGTGGTCGCCTACTTCTTCACCCGCCCGCTCGTCATCCTGCTCGGCCGCAACCGCCTCTTCACCGAGGCCCGCTGGCTCGGCGTCGCCCGGGGGCTGGCCGCCAGCCCGGCCCGGGGGGCGTGATGGCCGAGCGCAAGCGGTCGATCTGGACGCGGCTGTACAACGGGGAGACGTCGATCGACTTCGTCGGGCGCCGGCGGCTGTGGGCGATCCTGTCGGGCGCCGTGATCGCCGCCGGGCTGGTCTCGCTGGTGGCCCAGGGGTTGAACTTCGGGATCGACTTCGAGGGCGGCACGGCGTGGGAGGTCGAGGCGCCGGGCGTGTCGGTGACGGAGGCCCGCGACGCCCTCGAGCCGGTGGGCCTGGCCGATGCCAAGGTGCAGATCCTGGGCGGCGACACCGTGCGCGTCCAGGCCGAACTGGAGGACAACCCCGAGGACCGCGACGACGTCACCAACCGTCTGGCCGAGCTGGCGGGGGTCGGGCCCGAGCAGGTGAGCGTCAACGAGGTGGGGCCGACGTGGGGTGAGGAGATCACCAACAAGGCCCGCCGGGCGCTCGTGTTCTTCCTCCTGGCGATCACCCTCTACGTCACCCTGCGCTTCGAGTGGAAGATGGCGATCGCCACGCTGGTCGCGCTGTTCCACGACATCCTCGTCACCGTCGGCGTCTACTCCCTGTCCGGCTTCGAGGTGACGCCGGCCACGGTGATCGCCCTGCTCACCATCCTGGGCTACTCGATCTACGACGGCATCGTCGTTTTCGACAAGATCGAGGAGAACACCAAGGGCCTCGCCTCGTCCGGGCGGATGACGTACGGCGACATGGTGGACCTGTCGCTGAACCAGGTGCTCATGCGGTCGCTGAACACGTCGATCACGGCCCTGCTGCCCATCCTGTCCCTCCTCGTGGTGGGCGGCCGGCTCCTCGGCGCCGCCACCCTGGAGGACTTCGCCCTCGCCCTCCTGGTCGGCCTGGCCGCCAGCGCCTACTCGTCGATCTTCATCGCCTCGCCCCTGCTGGCGCTGCTCAAGGAGCGCGAGCCCCGCTACGCGTCGATCAAGGCCCGGGTCCTGGCCAGGGGCTCGGCCCCGCCGCTCACCCCGGCCGCCGCCGCCGCCGGCGGGGTCACGCCGTCCGTCGGCACCGCAACGGCCTCCGACCGCTCGGGCGGCGGGGTGGCCGCCGCCGCTCCCCGGGTGGCGGCCCGACCCGCCGCCAACCGCCCT